>NZ_JAJEQD010000012.1:0-63575 GCF_020687175.1 Veillonella fallax
ACTGCAGCATAAAAAAATTCCGAGCAACCAGTTTAGGTTACTCGGAAATAAAAGTCTAACTTTTTGGGGTCACTACAGTATCAATTAGTTCTAGTAAGGCTTTTTTCTATACATATTATGTTCTGTATGTTTTCAACAATTCGTGTAATTTTTGTATATATAGAGATAATTAGTACTAAACATGTACTATATTACACCAATCAGCATAGATAATATCTAGATTTGTATAGTTTCTATACATTATCCATTCATTATGAATACACTTGAATAGTAATGTTACTAGCTTATATCATTATCCGCTATAGGATTATTGGTTAGCACTTTCTTGAGCTTTTTTGATTTCCATGTATTTAACCATGCCATCCACAGCTTTTTTAGCTTCGCGCATCGCCAATACTACAGTAGCAGGTTTATGTACAACGTCACCACCAGCGAAGACGCCGTCACGGTTAGTCATGCCATATGGATCTTCAGATGTAATGATGTAGCCTTTTTCGTCTACTTTTAGGTTATTACCTTCGCCGATAAGACGAGCATTTGGTTTATGACCAGCAGCGATGATAATTTTATCTACAGGCATAACTTGGAACTTACCAGTACCGTGGATGCCTGCGCCATCTTCGTTAAGAGCCATCACTTCATATTTGAAGCCTTCTACCTTGTCTTTACCTTCTACGCCTACTGGAGAAGCGAACCATTGGAATTGGACGCCTTCAGCACGAGCCTCTTCGTATTCAGACAATAATGCTGGCATTTGTTCTTGGCTACGACGGTATGCCACAGTAACAGATTCACAGCCTAAACGTACGCATGTACGAGCCGCATCCATCGCTACGTTACCACCGCCGATGATAATTACGCGATCGCCTTTTTTAACAGGAATTTGAGCTTCATCAAGCTCGCCATTTTCCACTAATTGTACATTCGTCAACAAGTACATTGCTTGGAATACACCATGCACTTCATCGTTTTCCATGCGTACTTCTTGAGGAATATGTGTACCAGTACCGATAAAGATGGAGTCAAAACCTTCTGCGAAGAGTTCATCCAATGTTTTATCTTGACCGATAAATGTATTACATACGAATTTAACGCCTAAACCTTCAAGACGAGCGATTTCACGACGTACAACGGATTTAGACAAACGGAATTCTGGAATGCCAAATAAAAGTACGCCACCTGGTTCAGATTGACCTTCGAATACAGTTACCTCGTAACCAAGTTTAGCGATATCACCTGCTACGGACAAGCCTGCAGGGCCAGAACCTACAACGGCAACCTTACCAAGATCTTGTTTAATCTTCTTAGGTTTGCGAAGTTCATTGATACTTTCAAAATCAGCAGCAAAGCGTTCCAATTTACCGATATTGATAGGCGGTTTTTTCGCCTTGTTCATGATACAGTTACCTTCACATTGGTTTTCGCGTGGACATACGCGGCCACAAATGGATGGCAAGTTTGTACGTTCTGCCAAGATATCATTGGCTAAACCAAAGTTACCGTGTGCAATAGCTTGGATAAAACGAGGGATCTCGTTTTCAATAGGGCAACCCATACGGCACAATGGTTTTGGACAATTTAGACAACGTTTCGCCTCAGCGAGCGCTTCCTCCATTGTATAATCCGCATCAAAATGTAGTGGTTTTAATTCGTTACTCATGGCACATGCCTCCTAACAAGGATCCAGTACTATACTTATACAGCGTTGCATGTACCTGAACAATCCGATGAGCCCTCTCACATAGGGATGCCGCCACATGCTGCTAAGATTTATCTTTTGTAACCATTCGATAGACGTGTGGTCACTGGTCAGACACACACTATTCTATAGTATATTCTAAATTGTGAAAGTCCCAACAGTCAAGCAAATAAAGCACCTTTTGTATACGAATATAGCCCCTATTCATGCAAGGATTGCATAGAAACGAATGGTAAGGTAACAGCAATTCTTAAGTGTATATTTACATATATATCTATGCATGTATACTGATAATAGACAGAATAATTGATTTGCACCACATTAACATACACTCATAGATGTTGGTGACACCGAACTGATATATATAATTACACAAGATTTCTTATGAATCTAGCAGAATGTAAGAGGTTCACTATGAACACAGTAGACTTTACTAAAACATACTATATTGATCGACGCGGTTCTCATTCCCGCAAATGGGACAGCGAGCATTTAAAATTCAGCCGTACTGACCTATTACCACTATGGGTAGCCGATATGGACTTTATGCCGCCTCAGTGCATTCAAGAGGCCATTTGTAACTATGTGAAAGCCAATCCTCTAGGCTATACCATGATAAATCCGGATTATATAGAGGCAGTTATGAGTTGGTACAAACGCCGGCATAACTGTAGTCTTGAGCAAGAATGGCTCACCAGCGCGCCCAACGTCATTACAGGGATCATGTGGTGTATTGGGGCTTTTACCAAAACCAATGACGCCATCGCCGTTCTAAGTCCTGTATATGGCGCCTTTGATACAAGCGCCAGCGATGCCCAACGTCAAATCATCGCTATTCCTATGAATCGCACTGAAGATAATCGCTACACCGTCGATTACAAAGCCTTTGAAACAGCGATTACCAAGCACGATATGAAATTGTTCATTCACTGCAATCCGCACAATCCTGTAGGCCACGTATGGACTGAACAGGAAATGGCTCAGTTATTCAGCATCTGCCAACGGCACCATGTGCTCATCATAAGTGATGAGATCCATCAAGACCTTATCACGGGACCAACGCCCTTTACATCTGCCTTGACGGTAAATAATGGGGCCTATGCAGATAGCATGATTGCAATGTCTTCCCTCTCTAAGTCATTCAATATGGCTAGCTTGCACCACGCAGAAGTTATCATTCCTAACGAAAAACTACGAAGCCAATTCAACGCCTATAAAGCTCATGTGTACCACACAGACTCGGACGTTATTGCCGAAGCGGCCATCACCGCAGCCTACACGCATCCAGAGACGGAAGCATGGCTCACAGATGTACTGGCTGTCATTCGTGAAAACTATGAATATCTGTTCCGAGAGCTTGGTATGGCATTACCACACATCCGCATCAGCCCTATGGACGGCACCTATTTGGCTTGGATCGATTTCGGCGCCTATGTAAAGGCGGAAGATATGCATGACCTATTCGAAAATAAATGCCACATCGCACCTAGCTTTGGCGAATGGTTTGGAGGCGAAGATTACGCCACCTTTGTGCGACTTAACTTAGCTACAAGCCTTGAAAATATTAAGACTGCTATCCATAATATAATCAAGTACGTACGTCCTTAATAGGCACCTCTCATCAGGAAATACATTAATTCAGGAAATACATTAATCATATTAGAGAATTCATTTCGTACAAATAAAAGAGGCTGCTCTAGCATTATTCAATGTTAGAGCAGCCTTTTTGTATCAAAGTTTCACTGTATCACACAACTAGTATTACACTAGTTTTTATTTAATTCTAGCGAAATGTTCCTTTGCAAATTGCATGTCTTGTACAAGTTCTAATGTACCAATATAGTTATTGTTTTGATCGCGTACAGCCATGTAGTTTACATAGAATGGACGGCCTTGTTTTTCAAGCCATACAGCTACATTATCGCGGTCACCTTTACGGAAGGAATCGATAATACCGCGTACAATTGGTTCAACCTTTGGTGGATGGCAGGAATACACATCACGACCGATAGCTGTAGTAGGACGTTTAAATACCTTTTCACCATCGTTGAAGTAGCGGTTGATATCTTCATGGTCAACGAAGGTTACTTCCATTGGCATTGTGTTGAGCATAGCATCAAGTTGATCTACAGTTAGCGTACCACCAATTAAACCAATAGCATTGTCATCACCACTTGATTTTGAAGTTTGTGTAGCTAATGCTGCATCAGCCTCTGGCCATGCAATGCGTTTTACGCCAAAGATTTCTTCATACTGTGCTGTATCTTTGTAGATTTGGTACCATTCTTCTTTACTGAAGTTTTCTGCACAGATTGGGAACAAGATATTTTGTTCTTTGTAGATCATTTCTTGAGCACGTGTAAGAAGCTCATCAAAACGTCTATACCAGTCGTCTACACTTTGACTAGATTTTGCTAAATCGCCCAATTGGTCGCGAATGTCGCCATCAACAGTCCACATAACCATGGATGGACCACCGATTGCATAATCTACTTTCAATTTTGGATATAATAAGTCGCCTTTTTTAGCATAGTGAACAGATACTTGGCGTACTGTATTTACATCATCGATGGTTGCTGTTTTATCTGCTACTTTAGGACGAATAGATTCAATCAACTCATCAAGGGCTTTATTTTCCTCTGTTAATTGGTTGAGCGGATGACCTACAGTTTCTACCAATATTACTACGCTCTTGCTCTTTTCTTGAGCCTCTAGAACAGCCTCTACCTTAGCATGTTCAGCATCCATTTGTTCATGAATAGTAGAACCATGGAACAATGCAGAGTGAAGGTCGCATAATTGTTGTACCTCTTCTAAAGGTGTACCTTCGCGCATAAGACCTTGTTCGGCTTTCATGATTTCACTCGCCTCAACATGTTTGAATTGGCTCGCAAAATCTTCACGAACAGAACCAAGCTCTTCACCTGTGCCCAAACGTTTCAAGAAACCTTTCAATTGCTCTACACGTTCGCTATCTTGTACAGATGCATCAGCATCAACTTTAGAACTGTCGTCAGACTCAGCTACGTCTACACTAGTAACATCTTCTTTGGCAGTACTATCTTCAACTTTAGAAGTTACTACTGTATTAGCGCTACTCTCAGCAGAAGCACTTGCGCCGGCATTAACACTTTCGCCATGTAAGTTAGGCATTTCACCTTCCAAGGTAAAGCCTGCTTTCATAAATGCGCTCACGATATCTATCATGGATACGCCTTTCATTTTAGCCCCTTTAGGAATGGTCATAATTTTGCCTACAGAGTTCAACATCACCTTATTAGTGATTTCGCTGAACCCTAAGCTTTTCATAATCTCTGTTACTTCAGGATATTCTTTTACCAAATCATATACAGATTTGGACAAATCTAATTTCTTTTCCATTTTGATCCCCTCGTGTCAAAAATATTGTTTATTACATATGTGAGTAACCCTCTATACGTCTTCGTATACAAGGCAATTTACATTCTGAAAGGTTTATCTAAAATAACCTATGACACTATGATAAACGATATCGATTGGAAAATCTGTATCCATGGCTATACTTTTGAAAGATATTCCAAAAATATTGAAATTTCATATAAAAATAACGGATAGCTGAGAATTCAAAGTCACCTAAGCAATCAAAGCGCTTTGAACCAACTATCCGTTATCTATTAAAATATATATCTATTTTTTAGAAAGATGAAAGTTCTGAGAGATTTATTAGCTATGTTTCAATGCTTTTTCGTAGTTTTCAGAAACCTTATCCCAGTTAATAACGCGGAAGAATTCCTTGATATAGTCTGGGCGACGGTTTTGGTAATGCAAGTAATATGCGTGTTCCCAAACATCTAAGCAAAGGATTGCTGTTTTACCTTCTAGTAGAGGATTATCTTGGTTCGCAGTAGATGTCACTTCTAGTTTGCCATCTTTGTTTACCACAAGCCATGCCCAACCAGAACCGAAGCGTGTAGCCGCTGCAGCGGAGAAGCTTTCAACAAAAGCATCATAACCGCCAAGATCAGCGTCGATAGCCTCTTTCAAAGGGCCTTCCAATTTAGATGTGTCTGGTTTTGTCATGATGTCCCAGAACATAGTGTAGTTCTTGTGACCGCCACCGTTATTGATAACTGCTTGACGGATATCTTCTGGCACATTAGCGATATCACCGAGAATACAATCTACACAGCCATAAGCAAGATCAGGATATTTTGCGATAGCAGCGTTCAAATTATTAACATACGCTTGATGGTGCTTGTCATGGTGCAATTTCATTGTTTCTGCGTCGATAACAGGCTCAAGATAATCATAAGCATATGGTAATGGTGCGAGTTCGAAAGGTTTCATAATAGTCCTCCTTAAATATAGGGCACGAACGATGTTGAAATGTATCTATCATTCTTGTGAAAGCGTTTCGATGCACCTGCATCTATATTTTATTTAATTGATATAAATTATCATTCTTTATTTATTGTACATTGTATATAGAAAATCGTCAATGTATTTTCCCATAGAAAAAGGCTATAGGATTTCCTATAGCCTTTGAGTTCGTTTACCAATATAAAGCACTCTAATATAGCTAGAACACGATAACTACTCAACAATACATTGGCACATTTTCATTGTTGTTAATGCTGCTTGGTGGGATTCTTCTGTTACACCCGCACAGCAGCTAGAGTCTACATAAACAGGGATTTCTGGTAAGCCCGCTTTCAGTATAATCGCATTAGACACAACGCAAATATCAGTGCATAAACCAACGAGCGTAATGGACTCAATAGGATTTACCGAATTCATGCCTTCCAATCGAGATAATAGTTCAAAGGATCCGAAGTTTGGCTTGTCGATAAAGGATACAGGGCTCATGATAGGACGACCTTCTGCTGCTTCGATTAAGCCAGGCACAATATGCCAACCCTCTGTATTCTTCACACAATGTGTGACAGGCAAGAACTTTCCCTCTTGGCTTTCAAGATAGTTAGTATCATGCGTATCGCGTGTAAATATTATAGGCCCGTCAAAGTTCTCAATTTTGTTGCGCACATTATCTACGATTAACTGTGCTTGCGCTGAACCAAGGGCGCCATCTACGAAATCTTTTTGCATATCGATAACAACTAGAACCTTTTGCATAGTTCCTCCTGTATATAGTCTACATAGAATACATTAATTATTCATTTCACTACTAGTTATACTCTTAATTTTTAATAACATCAACGACAAAAATTTATGCTTTTTCCTCAGCTAAGGCATGACGCACGCGGTGTGGCTCATTATGAGCTAGTTTTCCTGCTGCCGCAGCTGCCACGGCCCCCACTAAATCATCGAGGAATGTATTACAATGACCACCAGCCTTGCTATCTAACTTTTTAATGATGCCAGGCTTAACCTTATCTAGATAGCCATAGTTCGTAAAGCCTATGGAACCGTATAAATTAACGATGGAAAAGGCTAAGATTTCGTCGATACCATAGAGGCTTTCATCATTAACCACAATACCTTGCAAGGGCTGAGATAATTTATTTTGTTCCGTCAACTTGTCTAGCTCAATGCCCGTAATAATTGCATTATGTACCTCTCGTTTTGAAAGGACCGACGCCACATGTTCACGGCATTCTTCAATTGTTAGATTAGGCATATATGGTTTTTGAACATATAAAACGAGCTCTGCAATATCCTCTAACGTAACGCCACGCTCCGCCAGAAGATCGTAAGTATATTTCTCTAAATCCTTTGTAGATTCCATAACCGCTCCTTTATTTTTTATGAGGGTGTTCACCTGATACGATTACAATACTAACTGGAATTGTCACAACTAATGCTTCATCAGTATCCACATGCTTTGTATGCCAAGCGGCCTCTTTTGCAGCCTCTTCAAAGATAGGATATGCATCGCGGTCTAATTTCCAATTATTAGGCCCCGCTTCAACGGCTACAATATTCCCTTTATCATCTGTTTTAATTTCTAGAGGAACAATCAAGGTGCCATCGGCACTCGTCTTGAAAGCCTCACTAGGAATGACTACATTATAAGAAATTTGTTGCTGTAATTCATAGGTACGCTTATCTGTGGGCTTTAAATCTGCCGCTAAAGAGCTAATATTCCCCATCATAGACGCCAATACAGCTAATAATACAACCCTTTTAAACATAGTTTTTCTCCCCCAAGTACTTTCCACTACACGCAGTATACGTTGATTATACCACGAAAAAATCCCTACCGAACGTATCGATAGGGATTTCTTAAATTAGATTTTCTTAACCATTTCAGATTTCAATGCCATCGCACCGAAACCATCGATTTTACAATCGATATCGTGGCCATCGCTCGCATCAGTGATGAGGCGAATGTTTTTAACGCGCGTACCTTGTTTCAATACGCCAGCGCCTTTTACTTTGAGGTCTTTTACAACAACAACTGTATCGCCATCAGCTAGCTCGTTGCCGTTAGCATCGCGAATGATACCTGCTTCAGCTGCAGCTTGTGCATCAGCCGCTGTCCATTCATGTCCGCACATAGGACAGATAAACATATGACCATCTTCATATGTGTACTCGTCGCCACACTTAGGGCAGTTAGGTAAATTTGCCATTTAGATCTCCTTTTCTCACTACATAATGAAAGTATTATACCATATAAAACTTTATTCCACTAAAATATTATAACCACTCTATAAAATAGTTATATCTCTATTAATCAATGCTTATTGTATCGCATATTAGTTCGCATTATAATAATAATGTAGCCTACGAGGTTGGGAAAATTAAAATAGCCCTTCGTTACAGCTCGTAGCTAGATAAAACGAAAAGGCCATTTCCTGATTTTTTCAGTTTTTTGAGATGAGCCTGACGTCTCTACTCGCTCGGCTATCTACTCATATTATAGGTTGAATACCATATATCGTCAAATTATGATTAATAAGAGGCACCTACCTCCATATTGATACTATAACTATAAATATCTACAATACAAAACTACTTAATTCCATTTTTCTCTACTAAAGTTTCATACAACTTCAATTTATCTTCTAAATTATTCTTATAGCCTTCCAATCGTTTGATTTCGGCATCAATAAATCGATAGTGTTCTTGCAACAGGGTCATTCTTTCACGGGCCGTATGAGCTCCGGCATACCGTAAGTCCGCATATCGCTTGATATTCGCAAGCGGCATTCCCATGTCTTTCAGCCGTTTAATAAACTGCACAAAGCCTACATCCTCCGCATGGTAATTGCGAATGCCGTTCTGTCGCTCGATGTGAAGGAACCCCTGATCCTCATAATATCGCAATGTAGAAATAGACAGTCCTACCAATTTTGAAAATTCACCGATTTTCATACTTTCACCACCTTGACCTCAAGTATACTCGAGCATATATCATACGTCTAGACGGAGGTAATAATTATGAAAGAAACACGTTTTAACATCGGTATGAACACATTGAAACAGATTGACGGGTTGCACGGCGAGGAGGTATATAACACAATTCATGAGATTTCACCGGCCATAGCCGATTTATTGGTCGAACTATTCGGCGACATCTACACGCGCCCCAACCTGGATTTCAAGGAACGGGAACTGATTACTCTCGCGTCCCTGTTAACGCTGGGCGGTTGCGAGGCTCAGCTGAAAGTACATACCAATGCGGCACTCAACGTCGGTATTGCGCCCGAGCAAATCGTAGAGGTCTGCACCCATTGCATCCCCTATGCGGGATTTCCACGCGTGCTGAACGCACTGTTCACGGTGAAAGCGGTCTTTGAAGAACGAAACATACTGTAATTAAGGAACGACAGTAATAAAAATCTATTAATAAATATTAGTCTATTTAAAACTAACAAAGGGAGACTCTTGATAAAGTCTCCCTTTTATTCGTGTAAAAGTTGTACGAAATTAATTCGTATTTTTCAATATTCAAAATCCGCTATATACTAATAACGAAAGAGCCATTAACGTGAGTTAGGTTCATCTCCGTCTTTTCGAGGGAGGTGACATTATGACTGTATACGAAGCATTATCATTAATGATTTTATTCGCTACCCTCGTAGTGTTAATTCTTAAAAAGTAACTAGTAAATAGCTACAAAATAAGATAAACCTAACGTTTAAGACTAAGTACTGCAATACTTAGACACGTTAGGTTTATCAAATTCGTAATTCTTTGATGAGCCTAACGCCTAGAACACGTTAACTGGCTCTTTTGTACTTATAGTATAGTCTGAATTCTAGAGGCTGTCAATTTACATCGTCCTTAGAGGATATTATAAAATGAAAAGGAACATAAATAACAAGATCTTCTTTAACATCAATATACCCTATATTCCAAACTGTATCTTTTGCAGACTGTACTAATTTTGAATATATCTCATCATTAGATATATTCTCATTTGAATCTAACTCAACAGAAGTAATACGTCCTTGAGAATCCGTTCTTATCATTAATGTAAAACTATAATCTTTATCATTCTTCGTTCTAAGGACTTCAGCCGGAACCTTTAACTGAGAATGTATATGCTCATTAAGAGAGCGTTGTATATCAAACGTATCCCTCTGATAATCAGCAAAAGCATTAATAGGACTCAAAACAACTAGCAATAAAAATAAATATAAAACTCTAACCATAAAACTTCACCAATCATAACACACAACATAAAATTATTATTGAGTTTTATATTAACAAAACAAATAAAATATGTCCATTCAGTCTAAGTTCCAATTAATTTACAATGATGTCATATTTACTTATCTAGTTCAAATTGACTATATATGATAATCCCTCTATTAATTAATTAATAGATAGATAGTCGACGAGTGGTTCCGTCAGGCTCATCCCAAAACATTATAAAACATGCAGAAATGGCCTTTCGTTTTCAGCTACCAGTTGGTAACGAAGGGCTATTTGTCGTTATTACGACAAATCATCACTATCAATGCTCTAAAGGAAATAACTACAAAAGGGAGACTCACAACGGAGTCTCCCTTTATTCATCTATACCAAATCAACTAAACATCTACAATCCTTGCAGAAGTTGTAAATAATCTTGCCGTTGACTAAATATATTATATATGCGCACTTCTTTTTCATCATCAAAGACACGATATAGAATAATATTTTTATTAATAATCAACATACGATAGTTTTTATTACGTAAAACAGTATGTCTTGGAATCATGCCCATATAAGGATTATCCGCTAATAAAAGAATTCTATCCTTAATCTCTTGATAAACAGACTTGGCAGTTTCATTGGAAAAAGATTGCTTTACATGCAGAACAATATGATGCAATGCCTGATCGGCCTGCGCCATAATAATGATACGATAAGCAGTGTCTTCCATAACTATTCCGCCTCAGCTAACAACTGTTCTATGCTGACAAAAGTATCCTCAATAGGACCCATTCTACCTTTTCGTTCATCTTCCTCTGCCAAAGCAATAGCCTCTAATAATTCTATCTGTGCTTTCAATTTATTATAGGTTTCATATCCCATACATACCGTATCACCACGACCATTTACCGTCATAATACAAGCTTCATCCCCTGTTTTCAAAACTGTAGAGATTTCATTATATTTATTTCTTAAATCCGACGATGGCCGGATACTTTCACGTAATAACCCCATAAAAGCACCTCCTCATATACAAATTATATCATAATTTGTATATGAATTGTGAATCACTAATCCTATCCCAATCGTTTACGCAAGATAGCATAGAGAATCATGCTAATAATAACGCTCATAACGGCTTGAATAGTATTGGTCACAATACTAGCAATGGCTACGCCTGGATCAAATACAAAGTATTCGGCGATAAAGTAGCCCGCTACGATGATAATGCCACCTATGATGGTTGCCACCAAGGCAGAGGCAGTTGTCTTATTGTTATAGACAGTACCGACAAGATAGCCTTCAATGCCTTTCACCACGAGAGTGATTGGTACAAAGACTGCGTAGCCGAGGAATAAATCAGCTAACGCTGGGCCGATAGCACCAATATAGGCGCCGTATTTTCGACCTAATAATAGAGCTGACGTCATAATAACGACATCTCCAACATTGAAATAGCCGCGAATGCCAGGTACTGGAATTTTCGTGTACATGGTAAACAGTGTTGCGAGGGCAATCAATACGGCTGTGAGTACTAACGCGGACGTAGTACTGCGGTTTTGAACGTGTTGCATAGCGTCCTCCTTATAAAAATAGACATGTGACTATATCCATCACATGTCTATACTATATACCTTTATGATAACACCTGCAAATACATGGAATTAACTATAAAAAATACTATTAACAGTACTCTTCAAAACGTTCCTCTACATTGTAGAGAACCTCGCAATCACAACCGCCACCTTCGTTGATAATCCAGTCTAATACGCTTTCAACATCTACCTTTTGTTTTTCTAAAAACTCTCTTGTGAAAGTCAGACTATGATCGCAACCGTCATTTGTTTCTAATTTCTCGTCTACATAATCAAAGAGATTCCAAAATAATTCTTCGTCCATAGGTAAACTATCTTGAAAATTCTGTTTTTCTTTAGCTTTATAGCCTTTCAATAATTCCTTTTTACGCGCTTTATCCATTATGATTACTCCCTTTTATGTCTTATAAGTTATAGCTCATGACTTATATCTCAAGCCTTATTTCTCATATAATTCTGGTCGTTCTAAAACTGTGCCATATTTTAATTTTGGTAGTTTAACGAATTGAGGATACAACTGCTTAACCTCTTTACAAGATTTTAACGTAAGATGTTCTAGATTATTGAGTTCTAAAATGGGAGAGTAGTCTGTATCCATCACTTTAGCGGTCAAGAAGCTAAAAAATCGCAGCTGTTTCATATGACGTAGGAATCCCAAAGATTGAACCTTAAGAATTTTAGGAGCTGCGAAATCACCTTCTAGAGCAAGACTTTCAAGGTGCTTCAGATGCGCTAATGGCGTATAATCATCAATTTTTTGAAAGTTCTCAATCGACAGAGCCACTAAATTTTCTAATTTTGATATAGGCTCTAAACTCGATACGCTTCTACCGGACCCAATGTGTAAATATTCTAGTTCTTGTAAGTTCTCTAATTTTGAAATATCTGGATAGACGCCCCATTTTATATGTAATTTTTTAAGTCTACGTTGAGCACACACCGCATCAAATAAGTCCTGTGACATTCTTGTACAAAACATAAGCTCTGTAAAAGTATCTGGATTATTTACTAGGAAATCACACCACTCCATCCAAATTCGCTTCTTATCTTTAGCAGAATAGTTTTCATCTAGCTGTGTGCAGTTGATTATTAACTTATCTTCACCATTATATTCAGAGACCTCTACCACAGATTTAGGCCGTGCGTCATCCTTATGATAGTAGTCAAATCCATATTTAACTTGCTTTTCTGTTAACACTGCCATGTTACAATTCCTCATCTTCGCCAGTCGCATAATTGGTTTGTCTACAACTGGATCCATAGCCAACAAATTTTAACGACCTTAGCAAATCGATACAAGCACATGTCCATTAGCTTCGAGCACTTGTTTATAGAAGCGTTTCATTTGCTCGAAATCATGAAGAAGTTCGTCTTTGATTTCTTCCTCTTCCTCATCGTAATCCCAGATATTTGGATATAGCTCTGCCTCTTTGCAGGCTGCCATATCAAAAGATTCGAGGGCTTCTTCCATATCAAACTGCTCTAGAGCCGCCACGATATCTGCTAATTTATCGTGTTCGGTATACGCTAAGTAATCCGATATTTCTTCAACAGCTGTTATGCCAAGTACAACTTGGCTAAGAGGGTTATTATCATCCTTATGGTCTGTTCCTACGCCAGTTAGCACAAAGTGAAGTACATCCCACATCTTATCGATATCGAGCAATAATTCATCATCGTCATTCCACTCTTCAACGCTTTCAAGAATTTCCTCTTCTTCTGAGCCCATAGCTTTAAGCTCTTTTAAATTCGCATCGCTTAAACAGCTATAATTTGCAATTAGTCCCATAATTTAATCCTTTCATAAATTCTTCTAACCATTAGAAAAATAAATTTTCCGATTCTGTAACGCTTCCATCATCTTCATGGAAATAGCAGGTATATACAGGTTCACGATGCGCCGCGTCATAGAATTTCTGTAAAATAGGTGAAAGTTTCATTTCTATTGGTATATGTAAAGCTTTCATAATGGGTTCCCAAAGTTCCATTGGCGAATAAGAGATAATATGAGACTGCTTATTCTGACCATATTCTTCAAGTGTTGCCGCATCAGAATACTTACTTGAGTCACAGTAATCATGCCAACAAATACTAAAAACGATTAAATGAAATAAATCGTCCATACTTTCAGCTAAACGACCGGCGGCACCCTCGCTACTCCAATACCCTATGGATCCGTCCTCCAATAGATGATATTCACCGCCAGCGCCATCTACAGCAAATGCCATACCGGGCACAGAGAACGTGCAGCGACCTTCAGCCGTATCTCGTTCCTCCAGCGTATCTAGCAAGCGAAAATCGAATAGCGTATCAAAATCTTCAGCTAACTTGGCATCATTTCGCAATATATCTAAATAATCCATCTTACACGCTCGTATTAGCAGAAATTATTCCGAGCAATTTAGCCTCTCCTTCATTAGATGTATCTAATAGCGGAATAGCTAATAAAAGCACTTGCTGGGAGTAATAATAAAAGCTAAAAAATAAATCATCAGGGAATACGTCCTCTTCCTCATATCTAAGAACATCATCGTCTTCATCATATTCTTCCGACCAAAGGTATTCTTCGTTGAGCATATCCTCAAAGTTCGGCAATGGATCTGCATGCTCTAGCATAAGACCATCTCGAATGCACTCAGCAATCACAGTAAACAACTCAACCAACTGTTCTGCTAAATACTGAGCCACCTCATTATGAGCTCTCTCTTCCTGAGCTTTCTTAAAAATACGAAGCAAGAAAATCATGGCAAATGGTGTAGCATGCCACAATGTCAATTGGTGCTCAATATTCTGTGCTAATGCCTCACCAGCCGCATCAACAACTTCTATGCTTTCCATATTCCACAACACATCAAGCTCTGTAGGAAAGTCTGTAGCACGGCCGTAGGTTGTGGTTAACCGGTGCCACGGTATATCACTGACTTGTACAGTTTCTATATATTGTTTCGTCACAGTATCCATTATAGTTATACCTTTATATATACGCCCATGTAGTAACGCCTTCGCCCAATGATTATTTCTCAATAACCTCTTTCACCAGTTCATAGGTATCTATAAGACGTAGTTTTCCAATCCGCGGATTATCTATAATCTCCTCATAAATATCCTCAAGCGTTCCTGCTGGTGCTAGTTTCCATAGTTTACACGGATATAGTTCAACGCTTCCAATGACTTCCAAATGATCTAGCAATAGACCTAGGTCTTTATGATTAAACCAACAATCTGTATCGATACCAAAATTTGTATTATCTTTCCGGCATGCGATTTGGCTGTATAGAAACTCTTCCATTGTAGGTTTTTCTTTTTGTAAAAGCCGTGTACAGGCTAAATGATATTCGATTTTCCGCGGCGATTGATCCACCTCAGAAACGAATATAGCACCATAGTTTTTTTCAAACTTAACAGCTAATACATCGCCCACCTTAAAATGAGGTTCTCTCTTCGTTTTAGATTTACGAACCTTAAGCGGCTTCGGATTTTCGCTTTGTAGCTGCGTAGCTAACTTATCTAATACCTTTTGACGCTGCTTAAGAGCCTTATCATCGATTTCTAGCCAAAACTCATGAGGACCCTGAGCGATGATGTCTAAGGCTTTCTGTTTAATGTCAGCTGATAGATGCCCTATCTTCCACAACGAATAGGCCACTGCAGTCCAATAAATCTCTGTGTAAAACTCATCAGTACAAAAATTTTGTTCCTCACTTAAGATTTCAGAAATTATGGTATCAACACTGACGCCATCCTTGTACCGCTCAACAATGGCATTATAAATATCATGACCGTCATCACTATCTATGATTTTCACACCGTCAATCGCCATAAACGTCTCCTTTAGGACAACAGCTCTTATTCCATCTCGCCGTGAGTCGCTATAAATTCATCCTTAATCTGTTGCAGTTCTTGCTTAGCAACCATGTATTGTTTTAAATCAATTTGTCCCTTTTCTTTTTGTTCAGTTAAGGCTTTTTCTTTGTTTATGATTGTAATCCAATCTAACTGTACACTAAAGTCAGTATTCACACCTTCACTATTTTCTCGTAATGCCAGTAGTGCAAATACTTCGTCCATATCAAGATTAAACATGTTACTTTTAAGATTGATAGGTTCAAAATAATAACGAACCGTATCTACCCCAAATTCGTCGTTTAATTTAGCCCATTCTGCCCCTGAAAGCACGGTAAACCCAAGCGTATCGTTTCCAAGGCTTTCAGTAAACCAACGCACCTCATAATCAGGTTTAACAAATTCGTTGAAGTATTTGATGGTCACATCCCGATTTTTCTCATCACCGTAAGGAATTAAGAGTTCTTTATTGCCCTTTTGTAGCACAATATCATCACCATAAGGCTTGCCATTACTAGCGGTTTGAATGTCGATAGGCTCATCCACCATATCATTAAAATAGCGCACCACATCTTCGTCATCCTCGCGCCAGTCAATCCAGATGATAGCTTCAGAATCAAATAAATCATCTAAATCCATATCATGACTGAAGAAATCTTTGACTAATGTATACATATCTTCCATGGTCTCTCTCCTATATATCACTTATATTTTTAGGTAGTCTACAACACCAGCATCCCCACTTTAATACAACTCTATAAGGTTTCATAAATCACATCTTGTTGAACCGTAAAGTTTTCATCAAAAGAAACCAAAACATATAGATGTCCTGCTGGGGATTCACCTATATCATAGCCTAGCGCAAATGCGTCGTAACAACCTGATTTATCTAACATTATATCCGTTAGTGTTAGCACAACAGACTCTTCTTGTGGTATTTCCTTTTGTATGAGTTCCTGTGCTAATTGGTCTAATTCATCTAATTGAACATATAATTGTTTCCACATTGGTAGTGAAAGCACCTCAGCCTCAGTATAACTAGTACAACTAATATTGATTTTTTGAAAGGCTTGCGCTTCATTCTCTAAACAATTAGTGCCCAATCTGCGAGATACAAAGTAAACTCCATACGGTTCTTCATACCAGCTTTCAACATTCCATAAAGTCATTAATTCCGATTTTCTCATCAGGACGCTCCATTAGTTAATCATCCTGCAATATCCGCATCAACAGGGTTCCCATCCGCATCAATATGAGCTATGATACAGTGCCCCCAGAAGATATCATCGTCGTCATAATAGACCTCTATGGTGCCATCGTTGCGGAATGCCAATTCGCCCATCGTAATACGCTTAGCAAATACATCTGACGTAATCGGACCTTGGTCGTCATTGTCGAGCCAATCATTAGCAAGGTCTAGCAATTTTTCACTAATATAGGTACTAATTCGTTGTTCAAATGCTTTGAAATTATCGATTGTATTGAAAGCAGCCAATGCTACTGTGCAGCTTTCATCAGACCCCTCATCCACATCAAGGGTGAATGCATAATCATCAATTCTCGCTGTGTAATATTGATACTCTCGATTTAACAGGAAATCACCCCTGTCAGTATGAAGGTATTTAGGTGTTTTCAAATAAGCCGACAACGCCTCTAGCTCACTATGTTTAGCATGCTCCTCTAACACCTCAAGTACATAATAGCGATTATTCCAAGAAGGACGCATATAGCCCAAATCCTCTAAAGGCTTTGCTTTCTTAACTAATAATTTATAGACCCCATGGGGCTCAAAAGAATAACCCCATCTATCGTCAAGTCCCTCAATAATCCACGTCAAAATGCCTTCGCTACGGTCAAGCACGCCAGTTCGAGTATCTAGGATAGCATCGGTAGACACTAGTGGTCTATGGTACTTATCTAAATAAGGACTAGCCCCATTCGCATCACTGCGAGGCAATGCATAAATCTCAAACTCTTCCGCCTCAAACTCTGCTTCATATTCTGGTACACGTACAATACTCATATGACTCTCTCCTGTTCATCACATTTTACAGTGCAAACTATTTACAGTTTAGAACTCCATCCTTTTATAGATGATGCCATAGTATAATTGCTTCTATAACATTAAAATGTTCTATTGCATCACAAGCGCTCAGCTACATCGATTCTATGTAATAGCTCTTTAGCTAGTTCTTGGGCTATTTTGAATTCCTCATTTGAAAGCACCAGAAGTACAAAGCTATCGGTTCCGATGTCCATGCCTGCTAACGTATAGTTTTCCCATTTAGAGTTAAGATCTGCACACCAGTCCATAATAACTTGATCTTCATCTAATACTGCTGTATCAATAGTTAGATTTTCACTAGTATCTAAAGACTTATTACATATTAACTTCTGTACATAATAAATAAAATCCTCTAGTTCACATTTACAGTCTAACTCTACGGCATATCCTTTAGAGACTAGTTTCTCATAGAGGTTCCACCAGCTATCTTCTAATTCTTCCAAGGAGCGCAACTTAACCTTGGTCATAAACGACTTAGCTTGTTTAGCATCGCCTAACAACAACGTTGCTAACTCTGTAAATGTCGATCGCATCTGATCGATATCTAGATACACTGCTTCTACACACAAACTACAATCAGGTACTCTGCGTTTTTTCATAAAAGCCCGCATCATCTTCACTGCATCAGGATAACTTACATCAGCCATACGATACGTCTTACCATCTATGTCTAAGAATATATCTACTGCATCTGGTGTTTTTCCTACACGCGCTTTCATGGCAGTGCAACCATCGATGGCATGAGGTGGGTATACCTCCATGTACATATAAAATCCATCATGCATAGCCTGTAAAGTATTATCTATTCCGACTATATTAAAACCATTTCCATTAGAACCAGGGCTCTTCAAGCACCATTCTTCGTATTCATCAAATAGTTTTTCTTGAATCCAATTGTAAAATCTCATATACTACTCTCCACTATATACTGTCGCTTACATTTAATGTTTAACTGAGTATGTATCTTAATTATATCATTAAGAAGAGACACTTATCACCGAATTATATCTAATTAACATATAGACTTTCAGTAATAAAAATAAGTTCTAAAACATAGCTTACACTATACAAATAATACCTTAATAATCAAAACCAAAAAGAGCCAAGAATTAAATCTTGGCTACTAAAAAGACATAATCCTGTATAAAAACTTATGCCTATTAATGATATTTTGGTGCGCCTAACCGGAATCGAACCAGTGACACGCAGTTTAGGAAACTGCTGCTCTATCCTACTGAGCTATAGACGCATGTATACTTTATTATATCGTTTTTAATAAAGTATACGCAAGGCGTCCTTATTGTTGTAGGTATTGGTTATTCACTTGTTTTTGTTCTTCTGGGCTTAGGTTTTGGTAGCCTTTTGCTAAAGCACTGACCCAGGATCCATAGGCAGGATTTGGGAATACCACAAATGTAGTACCAAAGTCTTCTTTATGTTCATCGATGATAGCGTTTCTTTCAACTAAGGTCTTACCTTTTGTACCAATTGGGAAGTCACCGGCATTATCACCCATATACAAAATTACGGCGTACTTCTTAGTAATGGCATCAAAACGAGGTTGTTTGTCTGAGTCTTTTTCAAATAGTAGTACATGTTCTTTATCGACGGATGGGAATCCTAGTTCCTTAAAGTTTTGTACTGTTGCATCATAGTTAACAGGTGCATAGCGGTTTGAAACGTAGAATATTTCAACACCTTGTTTATGTACTTCATTTAGGAACTCAACAGCACCAGGCATGGCTTGCGATTTACCTTGATGCACAGCTTGACGCCACCAAGGAGCATCGAAGCGACCATTGCCATTAGCAACGCTTTCACCCATCAGTTTAGTATTATCCACTACTGTTTCATCAGCATCAAGAACGATAGCAAGAGGTTTTCTTTGATGAGATGGATCAGTAACGGCCATCTTAACAAGATTTAGCGCCACATTGTACCCTTGATACGCTAGTGCTCTGTACTCTGCAGAGGTGCGCATCCATAAGAGACCCATTGTTTCTGTTTCGGCTTGATACTGCTGTTTTTGCTTCAATGCTGCCTGCTCATCTAGCGGTACTGCAGCTTTTGTGGCCTCACTATTAGCAGCTACCGTATTCGTAGCCACTATACTATTAGTCGGTTGAGTTGATTGAACCTGCGTTACCATCACTGTAGGAACTACAGGATTTGCTTTCACCGTCGTCGGAGAATCCGCCTGCACTACAGAACCTACGCAAAGACTGCCGCCAAAGCAAGCCACCGCTACATACCATGCCAAACTACTACGTTTCATAATTGCCTCCTATCCACATTGGCTCTCTGTATACATACAATACATAGTGTAATTCTACATAGTTATGCAAAATCCCTCTATGGATTTGTATGTATTCCCAAAATAATAAAGAGTCTATACATAATATCTCCAGTCAATTCAGTTTAGGTAGCTGTATAAACTCTTTTAGAGATACGTAAATACATCTCTAAATCTGTCTACACAAAGAATATGCTATAATACAGCTGTTGATAGTATTAGAGAGTTCTTATAAAAAAGAGGTATATGTAATGAAAGTATGTAAACGTTCAATTATTACCAGTTCACTATTAGCTATATTGGCTATATCATCTGCGTACGGGGCTACACCAGTACAGCCAAGTGAAAGCACAGATACTGCAGTGGTTGATATGGATTATTCTAATATTCCAGAGTTAAAAAAATCTATCGAGAGCGCAACACCTGCTATGATACAATCTACGCTTGATGCTTCTAAGGGAAAACCTACTAAAGATAAGCCCATCTATTCAACAGTGACTATGTCTGGTAACCGTGTTGTATCCGTAAAAACTTACAAAACTAAAGAAGAACAAGAAAAGGCCATGTTAAAAGAGCGTAAACGCTTAGACAAGGTCACTGCAGAACGTCAGGCTAAAAGAAAAGACGAAACACGCACAGATATGCTAAAAGGTTTAACACCAATACCGTCCTATCCACCTGTTAGTGAAACACGCGTATTACAAAGTGAAATGTTCTCTAGACCATTTGGTAGACAACTCGATTTGCGTTTAGTAGAGGCCTATACACAAGATTATGACAAGGCAAAACCTGGCGATATTTATGTCTATGCAGATTATGTGGACTACACATCTAAACAGCTATTAGGTGAAAAAGATGGCACCACTGCTATTTCAGCTATGATTCTACGTGTACTCATGAGAAAAGACGAAAACAAAGCTTTCAGCATCGATGTAAATGCGTACTTCATAAATCCAACAACACATACCATTTCCATAAGTCGTTCTGAAGATGCAAAGGGTATCGATATCAAGAAAGAGGAAAGAGCTGAAGCTGTATTTAAACTACCATCACACCAACTACAAGCCGGCGATCCACAGTATGAAATCGCTAAGCTTATGTATCAGGACCTAACTAATAAAAAATTTGATTAACAATATTTAAATACACTCACCACGACAAAAGCCCCACCTTACTATGAACTACATAGCAAGGAGGGGCTTCGTTTTAGTTTAAGGAAGTTCTTTTAGTCGTTTATGTTGTTTAGATAGAATATCATTTACATAAATAGTTATATAATGTGTGCAAGTTTATAGGATTGTTTTATGTTCTTTTAAGGGGTTATTTATGTAAATATAAGAGAGTTTTGTAAGGGATTTATTAGTTAGAGAGATCTATTAATTTATTTTACATCGCTGAAATCGATGTTCATGCCCAAGGCTTTAGCTACGCCTTCACCATAAGCTGGATCACATTGGTAGCAATGTTTTGCATGGCGTTCTTTAATGAAATCAGGTACACCATCCATAGCTGCTGCTGTGTTTTTAAACAAGATTTGCTGTTTTTCAGGGCTCATGAGACGGAACAATTTACCTGGTTGTGTGTAGAAGTCAGAGTCATCTTCGTAGAAGTCGTATTGGTATGCTGCACCAGATACGTCTAGACCAGGGTTTTTGAATTGTGGTTGTTCAGCCCATTCGCCAAAGCTATTTGGTGCATAGCCAATTGTGGAACCATGGTTACCATCTACACGGCCTTGACCATCACGATGGTAGCTGTTTACAGGGCATTTAGGCGCATTAACAGGGATTTGATGGTAGTTTGCACCTAAACGATAGCGTTGTGCATCGGCATAGGAGAACAAACGACCTTGAAGCATTCTGTCAGGGGAGAAGGATACACCAGGAATGATAGTAGATGGTGCAAATGCAGCTTGTTCTACATCTTGGAAGTAGTTTTCAGGGTTGCGGTTAAGCTCCATTACGCCTACTTCGATCAATGGGAATTCATCATGGTACCATACTTTTGTTAAGTCGAATGGGTTGTATGGCATGTTATTAGCTTGTTCTTCTGTCATCACTTGGATGTATAATTTCCATTTAGGGAAATCACCGCGTTCAATAGCATCGAAGAGATCACGTTGATGGCTTTCACGGTCATTAGCCACAATCTCAGCCGCCTCAGCATTGGAGAGATTTTCAATCGGTTGTTGGCAAACCCAGTGGAATTTAACCCATACGCGTTCATCGTTTTCATTGATAAGACTATATGTATGGCTACCGAAACCATGCATTGTGCGGTAAGATTTAGGAATACCACGGTCACTCATTACAATTGTCACTTGGTGAATAGCTTCTGGCAAGCTAGTCCAGAAATCCCAGTTTGCTGTCGCATCGCGAAGATTTGTCTTAGGATTACGTTTTACAGCGCGGTTTAAATCAGGGAATTGCAATGGATCGCGGATGAAGAATACAGGTGTGTTGTTACCTACGAGGTCCCAGTTACCTTCTTCCGTATAGAATTTTACAGCAAAACCACGAATATCGCGCTCTGCATCAGCGGCACCACGCTCACCGGCAACGGTGGAGAAACGCACGAATAACGGCGTTTGCTTGCCTACTTCAGAGAAAAGTTTTGCTTTTGTATATTTAGTAATATCATTAGTTACTGTAAAAGTACCGAATGCACCGGAACCTTTAGCATGCATGCGACGTTCAGGAATTACTTCACGCGCAAAATGACCTAATTTCTCCATCAACCAAACGTCTTGCATCAAAACAGGACCACGTTTACCTGCTGTTGCAGAATTGCGATTATCCGGCACAGGAGCGCCAAAGGCTGTTGTTAATTTCTTTTCTTCACTCATGTTACAAACTCCTACTTAGAAATACAATATAAGAATCTTCTATATTTACATATTAAATAATTATCCATTAGATAATTATTACTAACGGATAATTATTATTGTTATATAAATCATAACATAGTTTTGTTGGAATAACAAGATTAACTTTCCATTAATCATATATACATAATCTTAATGAATATACCTATCAACAGCCTAATAAGTAACATAAAATCCTATCATACTACCTTTGCCATCTAGTATTTTAAGATACACGCCTACTTAATTAAGCATATATAAAGAAAAAACACCTTATAATCAACAAAGCGATTATAAGGTGTTTTTATTATGCTGGACGACTCCAATCAACTTGCACGTCGATAGCTTCCCACATGCGTGTTAAAGCTAATTTTAAGTTGTCCAAAGATTCTAATGGTTTTACGTTCAACCGTTCATACGTATCAAGACCTGTAGCATGCTCAATAGCATGTTCATCGTTCAAGTAAGCGAGAACCTTATCTGCCCATTCTTGTTCAGGTAACTCTACGGATACTGTTTTTGCTTCTGTATCATAGGATAAGAAGCCGTTGCTGTTGATGCCATAATGGATGGCTACACGAAATAAACTCATATCTATACCTCTCTTGCGGTAATTTTTAAACACTATATCCATATTGTAACATGAATAAATATATTAGCGAAAGTATTCAATATAAACTTTATAAGTCTATTGAATCGAGTTATATATCCTCGTTAATGTCGCCTACATCACCATTTTTATCTAGGCCAAAGCCCTTATCCATTTTAGTAAATTCCACATCCTCATTAGTAGACTGTGCATCTACTGCGGCCTTTAGTTCCGATCGTTTTCTACGCGTTCCATTGTCTCCGTGAAAGCGCTGCCATAATGCACCACTCATAACGGCCGTTTCACCAAATTTAGACTCTAATGAATCTAATACCCCAGCCAGTTTATTTTCAGTTTCATTTTTAGGTGATTCAAAAAGACTATCTTGCATAGGCACCTCTTCATCGAGACCACTCACGGTAAGGCCTAATAAACGGATAGGACCCGGAGGATCCATAAAGGCAATCTCACTAGAATCACCATAGTTTGAACTACTATAGTTTGAATTAATAGATTTTAAATTTGTAGATTTAACCTTCGTAGTAGCTCCTAACACTTCAATGTCTTTCTTTGTGCCGTTCGGTTTTTTACTGGTCTTATCTTGCATGAGTTTATTCCACAAGAGCAATGCGGTTTCAAAAAACACATGCTCATGGTCTGATGGCGTATTTAATCGCTTTTGGCGGGATACGGTGGTGAAATCATCGTACCGAACCTTAATGGACACGGTGTGACCTAAGAGGTTACGTTTTCTTAATCGTTTTGATAAGCGGTTCGCAAAGTATCTAAACTCTAGTTCTATAGCACTGCCATCCATTAAATCTTCTTCGTAGGTTTCTTCAGCTCCGATAGACTGTATTTTACGATCTGTTTCCACCGGTCTATCGTCAATCCCATTCGCTAGCTCCCATATGCGGCGCGCCTGATTACCTACGAGGGGAATTAAACTGCTTTCATCAGGTAACGCTTGAATATGACGCATCAAGTGAAAGCCACCGTTTTTCAAGATTTTCTCCGTACGAGGACCTACTCCCCAAATGCGTTTAATCGGTAACGGAGCTAAGATTTCTTTTTCACGGCCATAAGGTATGACTACAAGGCCGTCGGGCTTATCTAAATCGGATGCCAATTTGGCAAGGAATTTATTCGGTGCTAGCCCTGCAGAGATGATGAGTCCAGTTTCCTCAAACACTCGGTCTTTAATGGCTCTGCCCAGTGCTTTTGGTCCACTATACATGGTAGACATACCGCTAACCTCGAGGAAGGCTTCGTCGATAGATAGAGGCTCAATGTGAGGAGTAAATTCTTTCATAATAGAAAAAATCTGATGGGATACCTCTTTGTAACGATCCATACGCGGGTACACATAGATGCCATCGGGACAGAGTTTCTTAGCACGAGAGATGGGCATGGCGGAGTGAACGCCAAATTTACGAGCCTCATAGGAGCAGGTAGCAACGACGCCACGTGAAGAAAGACCACCCACAATTACGGGGTGGCCTTTATATTCTGGATGATCCAATTGTTCGATGGACGCGAAAAATGCATCCATATCAACATGCATAATCCATCGTCTCATTGTTACGCTTCTTTTTCGTGCTCAGAAATACGGCAGTATTTAATTTGCGCGCAAATACACTCATCCTTAGATTTATATAGTTGAGGGATGATTTCTAAAATATCGCTAAATGTAGCTTCATTAATGGAATAACGAGTCCATAAGCCATTACGTTGAGAGTTAACTACACCTGCATCAATTAAGATTTTCATGTGGTAGCTCAACGTAGATTGGGACAAATTGAAGCTAGCTAAAATATCAGC
The DNA here is from genome assembly GCF_020687175.1 of Veillonella fallax. Classification (NCBI taxonomy): domain Bacteria; kingdom Bacillati; phylum Bacillota; class Negativicutes; order Veillonellales; family Veillonellaceae; genus Veillonella; species Veillonella fallax. Next base: position 25,355 of record NZ_JAJEQD010000012.1, read on the forward strand.
TGCACATAATTCATTGCAAGACAACATATCGATGATGTGTAATCTTGTTTCATCGCTTAATGCCTTAAAAATCGTAGCTAAACGTTCATAAGAAACTTCAACCATATCTTTAACTCCTCAAATCCGTATCAAAAAATGTCAATCTACTTTCTTGCTCTATTATATACTATTTCTTAATGTAAATCTATTTTTTTCTTTATATTTGTATCTTAATAATTTATTATGAATATCAAATTCACATAGATGAGTAATTTTTACCACATTATAAACTGATTTAAGCACGTTGCAGTTTGTATATTGTGAATATTTTAAATAAATTTTCATCTCATAGATTTATTTAGTTATACACCAAATTGTATATATAAAGATTTTATGCAATATTTTTCTATAGAATTTTCGATATACACCTTTTACGATAACCTTATAGCATACTTCGATATACCGCACTATATTAGCAACCGAAAGGATTAGATGTATTATACTTTTTTTGTAGTCTAAATCATTTCATTACAAAAGGCTCCTCTTAGAGGAGCCTCATCTGTATAATTCTATAAATCGATTGCATAGCAGTAAAATTTTAGAAATTATACCGCTACATCGATGCTATCGAATGCAATCATTTGTATTATATCAAATTAGTATAACCTAGAATACGTTTACTAAATCGATAGTTTGATTACGGTTAGGGCCAACGGATACGATACCCAAAGGTACGCCTGTTACTTCTGCAATGCGTTCTACATATTTGCGAGCATTTTCAGGAAGGTCTTCGTATTTACGGATACCAGAGATATCAGTTTCCCAACCTGGTAATGTTTCGTAAACAGCTTCGCACGCTTCAAGATCTTTCAAGTTAGCTGGGAAGCCTTCTACGTCTTTACCATTCAATTTGTAACCTACGCAGATTTTCAATTCTTTGAATGTATCAAGAATATCCAAACGAGTGATTGCAAGGTAATCAAGGCTGTTAAGACCTGCAGCGTATTTTACAACCATAAGGTCTAACCAGCCGCAACGACGAGGACGACCAGTTACAGTACCGAACTCATGACCAAGTTCGCGAAGGTTATCGCCAGTTTCATCAAGAAGCTCTGTAGGGAATGGACCTGCACCAACGCGTGTTGCGTAAGCTTTTACTACGCCGAAGATATTTTTCAAGTAGTTTGGACCAATACCAGCGCCTGTGGAAGCACCACCTGCGATTGGATGAGAGGATGTTACGAATGGATATGTACCATGATCAAGGTCAAGCATAGTAGCTTGCGCACCTTCGAATAATACCTTTTTATCCTCTTTAACTGCTTTAAGAACAGCAATATTAGTATCTGTTACATATGGTTTCAATGCTTCAGCATATTTGATGTAGTCAGCTAAGATTTCATCATAGTTAACAGGTTCTGCATCATAGACCTTAGTAAGCATTTTGTTTTTGAATTCTACGTTGTATGCTAATTTTTGTTTGAATGTATCCAAATCATACAAATCACAGATACGGATGCCGATACGATTAATTTTATCAGCATAGCACGGACCGATACCGTTTTTGGTAGTACCGATTTTAGCATCCCCTTTAGATGCTTCCTCTGCATTATCTAAAGCGATATGATATGGCATAATAACATGCGCACGATCAGAAATATGAAGGGATTTTGCAGATTTACCTTGTTTTTCAAGGCCTTCAATTTCTTGTAACAATACTTTAGGGTCAATTACAACACCAGTACCAACGATATTTTGCTTGTTATCATATAAAATACCGCTTGGTAAAAGTCGAAGCGCAAATGCTTTGTCATCTACTACAACAGTATGACCTGCGTTATTACCACCTTGGCTACGCACTACAACGTCCGCACGTTCCGCGATCCAGTCAACGATCTTACCTTTACCCTCGTCACCCCATTGAGTGCCAATAACCATACTTGTTGCCATATCTATATCCTCCATGTGAAAGTCTAAATAATTCACTAACATTATACAACAATGTTCGGACTCTGTGAAAGTATTTATACAAATTCAATCTTTAGTTTCTTCCCAAAAGCACGCGCTATTTTGGTTCTTTTAGCCATAGGCTCATGAGGAGCCCCATAAGTCCTACAGGTATCAATGTCATCAAAGCTGTTTGCACACCATAGATATCGGCTAAATGGCCTACATACGGAGCTACAAGGCCACCTAAAGTAATGCCTAGGCCTAAGGTAATTCCCGATGCAAAGCCAGCGTTTTTAGCAAGGTATTTTTGACCGAGTACGGTAATTGGTCCATATTGCGAAAATACGCCAAAGGCCATCGGTATCATAGCACCGAAGAAGCCCCATATATTTGGGACAAAGATAAATACTAAAACGGATGGCAAGAATATAAGATTACCTAAACGTACCGTTTTAAGGAAGCCTAATTTATCGGATAGAGCCCCACCCATATAGGTAAGGACTGCCCCCATTGCAAAGTACATGGTTAGAGCCAAGCTAGAAGCGCTAGCTTCACCGTTAATAACGGTAATATACAAAATAGGAATAAAGATAGATAATACGGAGAACAATATAGATCGAGAAGCTATGACAAAGAATAGCTTCCCAAAGCTCGCCCAATCATTTATACCCGCGCTGGTAGATTTATCAGAATTTTTACTTTCACCAATCGCATCGGTATCCGGAGAGCCTGTAAAGGCATATACATATAGTAACACGCCAATTAATGCAATCGCTGTGAACAACCAAAGGAATTGACCGCCAAAGATGTACACCCCACTAGCAAGAAGCGGCCCCAGTGCAAAGCCAGCGCTGCCGCCTACTGCAAAGCGCCCCATAGCACTACCGATTTCATGAGATTGCGTACGCTTCACAAGGAGCGCCGCCTCAGGATGGAATAGTGCGGCCCCTACGCCAGCTAAAAGTGACAGGGCGAGAATCATTTCATAGCTCGTAGCTAGTGCCATAGAACTAATGGACACGAGAGTCACCGTAAAGCCGGCAGGAATGAACCAAGGTACGCGCCACCGATCGGCCACGTAGCCCAATGCGGGCTGCGCAATAGAGGCCACCACGGTGTTACAGAAAATAATGGTAGCCGATTGATAGTAATTAAGGCCAAAGTTAGCGATAAAAAACGGTATAAGCGCCGCTAGAGATCCTTGTCCAAAGTCATTAATACAATGAAAAATAGGTGGTCCGTATTTTCGTATGATACGTTTCATATAACCTCCTAAGATAAATAAAAACAGGTAGATATAGCCAACACCTAATGCATGTGCCATAGGCTGATTAGTCTATACCTACCCTAGTCTTTCATATGTTATATGGGAAGTACCCTACAATTATAGGCCAAAGCGAGCCATGATTGTATCAACATGTTTTAACAATTTATGAGGATCGAAGCATGCATCGATTTCTTCAGCAGTCATGTATTTCTTGATGTTTTCATCAGATTTAAGACCTGTAGCGAAATCTTTGCCTTCAAGCCAGCGTTCCATAGCGTATTTTTGAACCCAACGGTATGCTTCGTCACGTACTGCACCTTTATCTACAAGGTGAGTTAAAATTGTTTGGCTGAATACAAGGCCACCTGTAAGGTTGAGGTTTTTAAGCATTGTTTCAGGATATACCAACAATTTATCGATAGTGCGGATTGTTAAATGAAGCATGTAGTTCAATGCAATTGTTGCATCTGGCAAGATAACACGTTCTACAGAGCTGTGAGAAATATCGCGTTCATGCCACAAAGCTTGGTCTTCGTAAGCAGATTGAGCGTAGCCACGAAGCAAGCGAGCCATACCGCAAATTCTTTCACATGTAATAGGATTACGTTTATGAGGCATTGCGGAGGAACCCTTTTGTTTAGGGCTGAAGTATTCTTCTGCTTCGCGCACCTCTGTACGTTGCAAGTGACGGATTTCCAAAGCGATTTTATCTAATGTGCCACCTACAACAGCAATAGTGGACAACAATTCAGCGTGACGGTCACGTTGTACTACTTGCGTAGCGATTTTAACAGGCTCAAGACCTAATTTTTCGCATACATATTGTTCTACGAATGGATCGATGTTGGAATATGTACCAACGGCGCCGGATAATTTACCAACAGCAACGCTTTTACGAGCATGTTCCATGCGTTCGATATCGCGTTCTACTTCAGCCATCCACAATGCTAATTTCAAGCCAAATGTAGTTGGTTCGCCGTGAATACCATGTGTACGGCCGATCATAGGTGTGTATTTGAACTCAGCTGCGCGACGACGCAATACGTCGTGCAAGCGTTTCAAATCTTCAATCAAGATGTCGCATGCTTGTTTCATCATGTAACCAAGCGCTGTATCTTTAACGTCAGTAGATGTAAGGCCAAGGTGGATATATTTAGCCGCTTCAGGACCTACGTATTCGCCCACTGCTGTTACGAAGGAAATGATATCGTGGTTTGTTTCCTTTTCGATTTCATGAATGCGTTCAACGTCGAAATTGCCCTTTTCACGAATGGCTTTAGCCGCTTCTTTAGGGATAACGCCCAACTCAGCTTGTGCCTCGGATGCCAATGTTTCTACCAATAACATTGTGTCGAACTCGTTGCGTTCGCTCCAAATATGGCCCATTTCTTCTCGTGTATAACGTGGTATCATGATGTCTCCTTTGCATGATAAAAGCTAGATTTCTTATACAATAATTGTACCATATGTGAAAGCTCCATTCAATGAATGGACCTAAATTTTCCGAATGATAATTATATTAAATTTACTAATCGTTCGTATTTATTGAAAGTGACAGCCATTCATTAAAGTCTTATGATACGTTTCGACTTATAATGACTTTACTTATAATGACCTTACTTATGATGTCTTTTCTAAGTAAACAATTAATAGAATTGAGTTATATTAACTCCGTCTCTATGTATTCGTGCTAATAAAATGATATACTAGAATTATCTGAAATATACATAAACTTGTATATCATTATGGGGAGGCTTTCATGGCAAATTTAAATCGCAAAGAGCGTCGTGCGCAGCGCAATGAATCGAATACTATAGGCATGCTATTGCGCCTATTCTTTGGACTCAGCTTTATCGGCTTGGCTGTAGTTCTATTTGGAGAGTTTGATCTCAATTATGTGTTCTCTATCTTTACAGCAGATATTATCGTATCCTTAATTTATGTAATACTCAACAAATCTCGCATTACTACATCCTTAGCGGTTAACACCAATGTACGCGTTATCATTGCGTTTCTCATCATGCTAGTGACAATGTTCTTCTACGCCTTCGCGTTATGGCGTGTCGATCAATTTAGTGCACCTATGCAAATCACATTATTTATCGGTGGTGCTATCGTATATCTTGCAGTGTTCAACTCTACCAAAACAATGCTTACAAACCAAGATTAATAAGATATACAAAAGTAAAAGAGGCATATCTTACATACATAGTATGTGATATGCCTCTTTATTGTCCCATAACGACAGGGATTGTTAAGGTTTGTATACGTCCAGAGTTGTTGACGATGCTACCACTGGTTTTAACAATGCGCAGTGCTTCTTCCATCACATCAGGCGGCACGCCGTCCACCACGATGCGCGGTGTGTTCTGAGCAACAATGACATGTCCATCTTCACCAAAGTTTACCTTCACCGTAACAGTTCCTGCCACGGAAGATCTCGCCCCTTGTTCTTGCACGCGACGAAGATATGCACTTGGATTGATAGCTGGTTGTCGTAATAGCTCTTGCTGACCTGGGGTCAACAAACTCCACGCAAGATCTGATAGGAATGACAAGTCAGCTGATTCCGTACGACCATCACCATTGGCATTAGGGTCAGATGTAACATCCTTACCCATAGGTGCCTCTTTCGGTTTTGATTGTTTATCATGAGTCACAACTGCTTGATCTACGCCAGCCGCTTCAGATTCGATGGCCTTAGGAATAGCCCATTCTCGTCGCTGCTCTTGTGTACTAGCATTTGTATCTAATGTTTTAGTTCGTTCACTTTCATCAGGCGTCACGGACTCCACCATAAGTTGTGACTGAGATTTAGACTTTGGTTCTGTACGTTCTGGCACAGCCTCTGCAGGTGCTACCTTCTCCTCCGGTTGTGGCGTTGGTTCGGTTACCTCTGCGCTACTTTCACCATCATCAGGCAAATCAAAGCTAATTTCAGCCGCATCATGAGCTGCCCCAGTGCCCGCCATGCCTCGCAAGGAAAGCCCCATCCCAGAGACGAGTATCGTCGTAATACCTAAGGACACGATGAACGGTTTCAAATAATGCGATTCAAACATAGAATCACTTCCGTTCCGTTGCGACACTAATATATTTAGCGCCATTAACCTTGAGCATATCTAACAGAGCGATAACCTCGCTGTAGTATACATCCTTAGATGCACGGATAACAAAGGCTTGTCGCGGTGCTTGTTTAACAATAGAGCGTACCTCTTCCGCCAAGCGTTCCGAAGAAATTTCCTGATTATCAATATATAACGTATGCGTTGTAGTTAAGGTAATCGTAATAGGCTCGATAGATTTTGCCGTAGATGTCGATGCAGATGGCAAATTAAGCGGAATTTGCTGCTCTGTATTCATGTACAGCGTACCCACCATGAAAAATACCAATAAGAAGAATACGATATCAATCATAGGGATAATCATGATGGTTGGTTCTTTTTTAACCCCTAATGTGCGTCGTCTCATATATCATGTTCCTCGTTATACGCATCGAGGATATTACCACACGCATGCTCTAATGTAGTAATAGAATCGTTGACCTTTGCCGCACAGTAACTGTGAAAGCCTAGTGCAATAATGGCTACCGTCAAGCCTGTCGCTGTTGCTACCAATGCCTCAGATACACCGCCCGTAATGATGGTAGGTGCCCCAATATCACCACCTACGACAGCAAAGGCGCGAATCATGCCAAGCACGGTACCCAATAGGCCCAATAGTGGAGCCATTGTTACAATCATGCTAAGCCAGCTTAAACCGCGTTTCAAGCGTTCATCTGCATAGGATACGATATCTTGCAAACGATTTTCCAAGCTATTGTAGTTCTTCGCACTGCGAATGGCACGAGCAAACAAAGAGCCTAGCTCCAATGTGTCACGTTCCAACACGCTCGGCAACATAACCCAGCTTTGGTTCTTTTCTAATACCTTATTAAAGCGACGCAAGTCCTTTGTAAACTTGCGATATAAAACGATACGCTCAATGCCAATCATCAACGCAAAGAGCAAAAAAATTACTAGCGGATACATTACAAATCCACCAGCCACAAATAAATGCGCTATGCTACTCATACTAACCTCCAAAAGCCGTTACCCTCTAGGCCCCATTAGAGTTAATTATATCACGTTTTAAGGCATCTAAAAATATGTATGGGACAAAAAAAAGGCTATACTAATAGTGATACACATATTAGTATAGCCTTTAATGTAATCTTAATTTAACTATAATCCCGATTTAATTTGACCTAGGAGGTTTGTAATCTCTTACAGCCTATTAATCTTTTTTAAGGAATTTCACAAGTATGCCACCGATTGTTAAGGACACGCCAAAACCAGTAAAGAACATACCGAGGGAATACATCCATGCATAGGTTTGATTATTAGAAGAAATCGCTTTAGCTGCGTCTCGTGCATTAGTAGCGTTTCTTGCAATTTCCAAATTTGTTGTAGCTGGATCTGGATTTAATAATAGGATAACAATACCTATAATTAGAACAACTACACCAACGGGTAATAACATTTTCTTGCTCATTTAAATGTTCCTCTCCTAACATTACATAACATGGTATATACGATTAGATATTATTTATCAAGTTTATTCATATCCAAGCGATTTACACTGCCAATAAAGCTATTGTAGGATTCAATCATATCATTGTAATGATCAGCTGTTTGGTCACCTAAGAATGTACGAATTCTACCAATAGTTGTATTTAAATGATTTTTAGCAGAGTTATAGTCCGGACTAGTAATGCTGCTGGACACATCCATGATACCTTGCAACTCTTGGTTCGCCGCATTTACATCGATTTGCTTGCCTTCTTCAAAGCTATCCAATAATGCAGTTAAACGTAAATGAACTTCTTGAGCAGCAGCTGCATTTTTCTTACCGGAATCTTTAAGTTCTTTCAACTGTTCTTGTTGATTTTCCGTATTATGTTTGTGAATTACTGCGTCTAGCTGATTATACGCTGCATAGAATTGATCATATAATTGAACGTATTTAGGTCCTAATTGTTGTTCCTTAGCATAATTATCTGCTTGATATGAATTAGTTTGGTAGTACGTATCCAATTCATTTGCTACTGGTACAATGTCCTTTAATACGGCTAATACGTTGTCAAGAGGTTCCTTCATATCATCATATGGTATACCCGCATCTTTAGCGGCTTGTAATTTTTGTTGTAAGCTATCAAACTTTGGTGCCATAAAGCTTGATAAATGTTGACCCTCTCTTAGTTTTTGAATAGAAGGATTAATAGCATATCCAAAGCGTACGGTACCACTGTTAAAATTACCAACTGCTTCAATATACTGATTAAAGACTTGAATGTCTTTTTGCGATGCCTTTTGAGCGCCTTGCTGCACCCCATTGGCAATCTTAGAAAAACTACAACCACTCAAAAATAATGGAGCTGTTAGAGTAGATGCACACAATACGGCTGTTAACATTTTCTTTACTAGTGGTTTCATAATGACCCTCTCATTTAAATCACACACACAAGTAACAGTTTATGATTAAATTATATATCATATATGTTATTTATGAAAGTATCAACCGTATTTTTTATGAAATTTGTTTCATGAATATGCTTTCACAAGCACATAAAAAGGCATAGTATACATCTCCATTGGGGTAAACCCAATAGTAATGTTTATACTATGCCTTTTCTGGATACAGCTTATATGTCTAAATCAGTATGATAGCTAATCGGAGTGTCTTAATAGATAAGTTATGCCAGCTTATCAAATAGGTATGTAGCTATCTACTTATTTAATGGACTTATCGAAAACGCCAATTAATTCTTCAACGGCTTGAGATTCGCTCATTTCACCATCTAAGACGGCTGCTTCCACTTCGCCCATACGACCTTGAATGACGACATTATTAAAGAATAGGTTGTGCAAGTGTTCGTCAATCATATCGCGTACCCAACGGAGGGATTGTTCTTGACGGCGTTTTAAGAAGACCCCATTTTCTTTACCTTGTTCAGTAAATTCTTGGATTACATCCCACAATTCATCGAGGCCATCCTTTGTAACGGCTGAGCAAGTGTAGGCTTGGGTTTTCCATTTTTCCGTAGCAGGACGAATGTAATGCAACATCCGATCGTAATCGCTACGAGCGATGAGAGCGCGCTTGAGGTTATCCCCATCAGCCTTGTTGACCACAATAGCATCGGCCAGCTCCATAACGCCTTTTTTGATGCCTTGTAATTCATCGCCTGCACCTGTTAATACGATGAGCATAAAGAAGTCTACCATGGAACGCACGGTAACTTCACTTTGCCCAACCCCAACGGTTTCAACGAGAATGATATCGTATCCAGCAGCCTCGCAAAGTAGCATGGTCTCTCTACTTTTACGAGCTACACCGCCTAGTGTACCACCTGCCGGCGACGGACGAATGTACGCGTCAGGATGTTTCGTCAATGTTTCCATCCGCGTTTTATCGCCCAAAATACTGCCCTTTGTGACTTGGCTCGTAGGGTCTACAGCAAGTACGGCTACCTTGTAACCTGCTTCAATGAGCATGTTACCAAAGGCTTCAATAAATGTACTTTTACCAGCCCCAGGCACACCAGTAATACCGATGCGCAACGCCTTGCCCGTGCGAGGCAATATAGCTTGCAATACTTGTTGAGCTAATTTAAAGTGTTCCTTATTATTACTTTCTACTAACGTAATAGCCCGTGAAAGTATAACGCGGTCCCCCTGCTCGATACCGCGTACATAATCAGCGACAGTTAACTTCTTTCGCCGCTGTACGGGACGTACCGACGGAGCCAGATGAGCGGAGCTAGACAAGAGGCCATCATGCATTTCCTTGACGCCTTTCATCACGTGAGACGCAAAGGTATCATCTTTCTTCGCATCTTCTGGCACCCAATCCGGACGATACGTACTACCCTCGGTGTTTGCGTTTTTTACACCTAATTCGGGAGCGTTACTGCCACGAGCAATGCTTTGTGCATTGCGCAATTCATCCGGAGTAGGCCGTTTATTATCAGTCATTGTCTTCGTCTTGAACGTGGCTAGTCAATGTTTCTAGTAATTTTTTCGCCGCTACAGGCAAAACTGTACCAGGGCCAAAGATAGCCACTGCGCCATGTTCGCGTAGGAACTCATAGTCCTGAGCAGGGATTACGCCACCAATGGCAACTAAAATATCTCCACGACCTCGCTTGTTGAGTTCTTCTACAAGTTGAGGTAACAATGTTTTGTGACCTGCCGCAAGAGAACTGAAGCCGACGATGTGAACGTCATTATCCACCGCATCTTGTGCTGTTTCTTCTGGAGTTTGGAACAAAGGTCCAATATCCACGTCAAAGCCCATATCCGCGAAGGATGTAGCGATAACTTTGGCACCGCGGTCATGACCGTCTTGGCCCATCTTCGCAATCATGATACGAGGGCGACGACCTTCGAGTTCTTCAAAGTCATCCGCCATTTGACGTACTTCTTTGATAACATCGTCATCTTCATATTCGCTGGAGTATACACCGGAAATAGAGCGAATAACCGCTTTATGACGGCCACAAACTTTTTCAACAGCAAAGGAAATTTCACCCAAGGATGCACGAGCACGAGCAGCTTCAAGTGCAAGAGCAAGCAAGTTGCCTTCCCCAGATTCTGTAGCATTGGTAATCGCTTCGAGACAGGATTGAACCTTATCTTCATCACGGTTAGCGCGCAATTGTTCAAGACGACGAATTTGCGCTTCTCGTACAGCTGTGTTATCTACGTCGAGGATATCCAATGGATCTTCTTTGTCTAGACGATACTTATTAATACCGATGATAGCTTCACGGCCAGAGTCGATACGAGCTTGACGACGAGCTGCCGCTTCTTCGATACGCATCTTAGGAAGACCAGTGTCAATTGCTTTCGCCATACCACCAAGGGATTCGATTTCTTGGATATGACCCCAAGCGCGACGAATCAATTCATCAGTTAATGCTTCTACATAGTAGGAGCCGCCCCATGGGTCGATAACCTTACATACTTTAGTTTCATCTTGGATATAAAGCTGAGTATTACGGGCAATACGGGCAGAGAAGTCCGTAGGCAATGCGATAGCTTCATCAAGTGCATTAGTATGTAGGGATTGAGTATGACCCAATGCAGCACCCATCGCTTCCATACATGTACGAGCCACGTTGTTGAATGGATCTTGTTCTGTTAAGGACCAACCAGATGTTTGACTATGTGTACGAAGAGCCATGGATTTTGGATTTTCAGAACCGAAGCTCTTAATAATCTTAGCCCACAACATACGAGCTGCACGCATTTTCGCTACTTCCATGAAGTAGTTTTTACCGATTGCCCAGAAGAAGGACAACCGTGGGGCGAATTTATCTACGTGAAGGCCTGCATTTACACCGGTACGGATGTATTCAAGGCCATCGGCCAAGGTGTAACCTAATTCGATATCTGCCGTAGCACCTGCTTCTTGCATATGGTAGCCAGAAATGGAGATACTGTTGAATTTAGGCATGTACTGAGAAGTGTACGCAAAGATATCACCGATAATGCGCATGGACGTAGCTGGAGGGTAAATATAGGTATTACGCACCATGAATTCTTTCAAGATATCATTTTGGATTGTACCAGCCATAACCTTTTTATCAACGCCTTGTTCTTCACCAGCTAGGATATAGAACGCCATGACAGGCAATACGGCGCCGTTCATTGTCATGGATACGGACATTTGGTCGAGAGGAATACCGGAGAACAGAATTTCCATATCGAGGATGGAGTCTACCGCAACACCGGCTTTACCAACGTCACCTACTACGCGCGGATGGTCGGAGTCATAGCCACGGTGTGTAGCAAGGTCAAAGGCAATGGACAAACCTTTTTGGCCCGCTGCCAAGTTACGACGGTAGAACGCATTAGATTCTTCTGCTGTGGAGAAACCAGCGTACTGACGTACTGTCCAAGGACGAGTTACGTACATTGTGGAATAAGGTCCACGCAAGAATGGAGGTACACCAGCCATGTAGTCAAGGTGTGTCATTCCTTCATAATCCATCTCTGTGTAGAGAGGTTTTAGTTGGATTTGCTCCATTGTCGTATTATATAAATCTTCAAAGCTTTTTCCTGTTTCTTTTTGAAGTTCAGCAAGCCATGCATCGCGAGATGTCGGCGACTGAGATCCCAAGCCAAGAGAGGAGAAGTCTGGATTTTTAAACATGAGCTCACATCCCTTTCTTATCTTGTAACGTATGTAAGATTTCGTAGCAATTTGCACGAACGGAAATGAAGTCGTCTACGCCAGCTTCACGATATACAGGCTCTAGGTCCTTAGAAGGTGCCCCTGCCAAAATAACCGTTACATTCGGCATAGTTTCTTTCAATTCTTTTGCAAGTGGTGGAACCAATTCAGGATACGTATCATCTGTAGAACAGATAACTACCACATCGGCGCCACTTTCACGAGCCGCTTTAGCCGCATCAGCCGTTGTTTCATGACCATCATTTTTGATGACTTCGAATGCCGCTACTTCAAAGAAGCCTGTGGAGAAGTCCGCACGAGGTTTATGTTGAGGGATTGGGCCCATATTAGCCAAGAATACCTTCACATTGTCTTTCGTACGTTGTTTATACGCTTCCGTGCGCATGCGAAGGGCTTCGAATTGTTCAGTCCAGCGATGTGCTGTAATTGGTTCGATTGTTTCAGAAGCAATATCACCGGCATCTAAAGCCTTACGGATTTGACGGATTGTCAATTTTTGTAATGCACCAAGCTCAATAAGTCCAATCAACGCGCCTGGTTCTGTTGTACTTGCTTCTAGAGTAGCCTGTGCTTTCACAACCGCATCAGCCTCTGCACCTGCCAAGTACTCATCAATTTGAGCAGCACGTTTTTGACGCAATGTTTCTTGATTTTCTGGTTTTGGATCAAGCAATTCTTCCGTCATGTTCGCATACATGTTGTTACCAACTGCAACGTCCTTACGGAATGCAAGGTTCTTGAAGCGTTCTTCGAGGATTGCTTTCACTTGAGCTTGAGGATAGCCTTCTTTCAAGGCTGCAATAATGCCTCCTTTAGACTCGATGGTTTGGAACTCAGCCCAAATTTTTTCACATAGTTCAGCAGCCAATGTTTCCACGTACCAAGAACCGCCTACAGGATCCACAGGTTGACGCAACTCGAATTCAGTTTGCAACATAACTTGGATGTTACGAGCAATACGGCGAGAGAAATCGTCAGCTTTGCGAATTGGTTGGTCAAACGGAGATACTTCAAGGCTGTTCAAACCGCCTACAACGCCAGAGAATGCTTGTGTCGTATTGCGCAACAAATTTACATATGGGTCGTATACAGTTTTTGTGAAAGCAGATGTTCTGCCGTGTACATGAACGGCGCGGTCCGCTTCTTCAGCACCGAAAGCTTCCATAATGCGAGCCCAAAGTACGCGTAAGGCACGTAATTTAGCAATTTCCATAAAGAAGTTAGCACCTAAGGAGAATGTGAACATCAAGCTCTTCGCGATGGTGTGAATGTCGATGTTACGTTGTGCTAATTGACGCACGTAGCACACAGCCGTTGCCAATGCATAGGCAACCTCTTGCACATCGTTAGCGCCGCCATTAGCGTATACATCGCCGGATACAAGCACTGTTTTAAGCTCTGGTGCCTGTTCTTTAGCCCATACAACAGTATGTGCCATTTCATCAAAGGCTGTATCTAAGGAAATGTGCAAAGCACCGTCTTTCGCCATAACGCCGATAGGGTCAGCACCAACGAGACCTTTCAAGTCAGACGTTTGTTTTTTAGCGCCTTTCACTGTAGCCGCTAACATACCAAGCAAGATGGCTGCAGAAGCACCAGTTTCAATGTACAAAGGGTTTTCCTTCAAATTGAAGCGGTCGATTAATTGTTTGCAGTCATCCATGGTGGATACAGATGTACCACCAACGCCAACAGATGCGCCTACTTGCACGTCTTGATCATGACGTGTTGCTTCATCGAGGCGGATATTGTGAATAGTGCCACCTTTTACAATCTCGTATAAACTTGCATGATTAGCATCTTTAGGCAAAGAGTCATCTACATATTGGGATACACCCCAAGAGTCTTTAATATAACCACTTGCCTTAGTGCCACGTAAGAACTCACCTGCCCCAGGGTATACGCCCTTTGGAATTGCTTCTGCATGCAATGCAGGTGTGTAAATCGGCTGCAACGTAATACCTTCATAGGTTTTCGTGAACATCTTCTTGTGGAAGTCGCCACCCTTTAACGCCTTTTCAACCTCTGCCTGCCATTGTTCATACGTAGGTTTCTCAAATTCATCAAAGGATACAGGAGCTAATAGATCGCGTTCAGCATCCTTTGAAGTCTTTTTGTCAGACATATATGTGCCTCCTTTTCAACTCGAAACCATACCGAGAAACAGCGCACCGTACCTACAATTGTTATGCTTATACACCACCAAAGCTTTCCTATCTATGGATCACATCAACCTCAAATCTGTGTCCATCAGTTTACTAACAATAAAGCCTGATGTATATGCTCAACAGTCACTTTCAAGGGCAACAAAAAACGTGCCACCCAAAAGTGACACGTAAGGTTCCTTGTTGAAAAGTATGCCAAAAAACACTGAAACCAGCATACCTCAATCCCCTTCCTATCGCTCGTAGGTACATAACGGTGATTATCAAATAGGCAGTTCTCCTGGCTCGGGCTCATCGCCTTGCTTTCGCCTTCCCAGATTGCTCCAGTGACATTTTTGAAAGCAGGCTCGTCCTTACAGTGGCGGGACCGCATCGGCTTGTACCGATTTCTCTATTAAGTCTTGCGACACCTATTCTCTATATTCGTTGTTCTAAGTCCAATATAGTGTAAGATTATGCACAAAGTCAATGAACATAACAGTTAATCATAAGTATCAAATTTTAGGTTATAACTAATGCATATTTAAAATGATAAAAACTCATCACTTTCAAATACACGTATTCATCGCTATCAAATATACGTATTCATTGTCTGCAAATCGAGTTATAAATCGAGTACAAATCATCATAAAATCTAAGCCCACGCACAAATGCAAACACAATGCGTGATATAATGAATACAATCACAAGGAGGCATTATGGAGCATACAAGTAAAAAAGGTCTAATGACAGCCCTTAGTTGCTATATCATCTGGGGCTTACTCCCTCTCTATTGGGCATTATTAAACCATGTTTCACCATATAATATACTGGCGCAGCGCATTATCTGGTCAGGCATTTGCATGGCCATCGTTGTATTTGGCTTACATTTTAAACAGTTCAAAAAGGACTTTCAATTACTAAAAGAACAGCGCTCACAACTATTACTACTGTTGCTAGCATCAGTCATCATCAGCGTAAATTGGTTTACCTACATTTGGGCCATCGCCAACAACCAAATTATGGACACGAGCCTTGGCTATTACATCAACCCACTCTTTAATGTAGTGTTAGGTGTCATCCTATTTAAAGAGGTTCTATCTGTACCGAAAAAACTAAGCGTCCTCATCGCTACCATCGGCATCGTCTTGCTCACCTATCAAGTGGGATCCTTGCCGTTAGTGTCGATGATCCTCGCCATTTCCTTCGGTCTCTATGGGGTCGTAAAAAAGAAACTGCTCATCTCGCCCTTTACAAGCATCGCCTTTGAGGCTTGGCTATTAACACCACTAGCCTTACTCTATACGACCATGGTCGATAATACAGTGTGGTCCTATTTCGGAACAGATTGGTATACATCCATGCTACTCATAGCATGCGGTCTGACTACATCGGTTCCATTGGTGCTATTCTCCTATGGCGCCCAACTGTTGCCGCTCAACCTACTAGGCTTCCTACAATATGTATCCCCTACTATTGCCTTGTTGCTAGCTATTTTCTACTTTGGTGAAAGCTTTGGCACACCACAAATGATCGCCTTTGGTTGTATCTGGATAGCCTTAGTATTGTTCTCATTATCAAATCAAATTACAACGCGCATTAGCCTAAAAAAGTAAGTAATATACTAACAATATAATAATCAACTAAAAAAGCTGTATCAAATGATATCCTCATTCGATACAGCTTTCTTTTTATATCTTATATATGCCTATTAATTTATCACACTATTCTTCTAGCTTGCTTATTGATCCAATTCATTCATATTGGTTGTATTCATATTTGAAATATAACGGTTATAGGCCTCAACCATATGTTTATAATCGTTATCTTGTTTGGATCCCATATAGGTACGGATCGCACCAATCGTAGAATTTACAGAGGTCTTAACAGGGTCATACTTAGGGCTAGAAATACCATTCGCTAAATCACCAATAGCTTGTAGCTCTTGATTGATCGCATTTACATCTGGTTCTTTTTCACTATCTAGCTTTTCTAGGACTGCAGTAAGTCGCAAAGAAACCTCTTGTGCAGCGGCTGCATTTTTCTTACCTGCATCACGCAATTGTTGCAACCGTTGTTGCAATCGGTCCGTGTTAATCTTATGCATCAAATTATCAAAGTCAGCATAAATAGGAATAAATTGTTCGTATAACTGAACATATTTAGGGCCTAATTGTTGCTCCTTAGCATAGTTATCTGTAGTATACCCTTTAGATTTATAGTATGCATCAAGTTCTTCCGCAACCGGTGTAATTTCGTTTAATTTTGAAAGTAGCTTATCTAAAGGCTCCTTCATTTCATCATACGGAATACCTGCTTGCTTAGCCTCTTCTAATTCTTTTTGTAGCTGTTTAAAGTTCGGCGCATTAAATACAGTTAAATGCTGCCCCGCTTTTAACTCATTAATAGTTGGCCTATTCGCATAATCAAACATTACAGCCATACGATTAAATCGGCTTATTGCTTTTACATATTGATTAAATAACTGTACCTGATTCTGCTCAGACCGCTGCGCAATTTCCTTGCGACTCTGTTCAGTGCCCTGCCATAATTCTGACATACTACAACCGCTCAACAATAAGGGGGATGTCAATGTAGCCGCACACAACACAGCCATTGCAATCCGTTTACCCAATGGTTTCATGATGAATTCTCTCCTTTCATCAATATACAACCCTATTTATATACTTTAATTATATACCAATATGATTTATATAAATAGAATTAATGCGTATAAATCATATATCTATTTTGTCAAGTGACTAATAGAGTCAGGGGTGACCAATGGTCACCCCTGTTTTCCTTTATATACGGTTAGACTATAAATAAGAATATATAACTCCTAACAATTGTTTTATACGTATACACGTGTTACCATAAAAGGAGAGCATATGAAGGATAAAGATCTATTAAAACTGCTACTCAAAAACGGCTGGAAGGATGTACGGAACGCGGCAGTCATCATCGCTTGAAAAAAGATAATCGAGTTGAAGTAATTGCCGTACACGGAAAAGATGTACCTATCGGCTTATTAAATGCAATTTTAAAACGTACAGAACTAAAATGAGGAGGATCTATGAAATTTATATACCCTGCTATAATCCATGATGATGCTGATGGTTTCTGGGCTGAGTTTCCAGACTTAGAATATACTAGCAGTACTGGCTCAACGCTAACAGAGCTCGTAACTAATGCCCAAGAGGCAATGGAACTATATATTTTAGGTGCCTTAGAGGATGGAGAAAGCTTACCTACACCTACATCTATTCGCAACTTACCTTGTACGGATACAACGTATCCTACATTAGTGCAAACAGATATTGATTTAGCTAAAAATAGTAAATCCGTAAAGAAAACCTTAACAATTCCTGCATGGCTAAATGATCGAGCGCTAGCTAAAGGAATTAATTTTTCTCAACTTTTACAAGAAGTATTAGTAGAGAAAACAATGTAAATGTAAATGTACATCATCAATTACTCAGCAAAATTAGGACTACTGTCCACGCAATAACTGCTAAGGTGAGTAATATGATACAAAGCATCCACAGAATTGTTACGAAATAGAGCAATAATTTTAGTACATATAGCACATCAAACCATATGCTATGGCGATCTTCTAATCGCGCCATAAATTCGGAGAGATGGCGCACCAAAAATGGAACTTTCACATTAGGATTTAGCTTCTTCCAATACAGCATAATATACGGTGTTACAAAACATCCTACAAATACTAAGTATGTAAGGAATAGAGGTGTTTCTATATTATGTTGGGACATAAACCCTGACCAGTCTACGACCATTAGACCACCAAGATATAGAAAAACAAACCAATATATAAATCCTATCGCCTTTATAATAAGGCGAATCATCTGTTTCACATCCATGCCTATAATCCTACTAATGTTTTAAATCGCGCATTATTGTGAAAGCGTTCAAAATGGTCTTGTTCAGCAGCTACGGCTTTCACAGATGGATCAATTGTAATCGCTTTTTCAAGCCAATCAAGGGCCTTCGTATCATCCCCTTGGTCTGCATAAATAGTAGCAATGCCATACACAGACCAAGTGTTACTAGGGTCCTTTTCTAATACCTTTTCAAACCATTGTTTAGACTCATTTAATTGGCCTTGTAATTTGTACACCATAGCCATGTTGTAGTAGTTCGCTACATTATTAGGATCTAGGTCATATGATTTTTTAGTATCTGTTAAGCCCTTAGCTGTATCACCATTTAACGCCGTAGCGAAGCCACGGATGGAGTACGCCTCAGCATTATTAGGATTATCCTTAATAGAAGCTGATGATTCCTCAATAGCTTTAGCATAATCGCCAGAGGATAAAGCCTGCTTAGCTGCCATTACATGAGCATCTTGATTTTGACCTTGATCTGTCTTAGCTTGTTCGTTAGCTGTTGTTGTAGGTTTAGAGTCTTGCTGGGTCTTAGTGTCTGTGCCACAACCTAATAGGCTAAGCAAACAAAGACATAATAAAATATATTTCATACCATACCTCTATATTATCTATATAATACAACCACATTATGTCGTATATATTCATTATTTAATATGATGACAACATGTAGTAGTAACTTATAATTTATTTAATACCATTACAATTATACCAAAACTATATACAAAAAAGGACGAGCCGCAACTCGTCCTTTTTCGTTATATGGTAGGTAATGTTATAAATCTTATTGTTTTGCTTTAGAGCAACGGTCTAATAGGAATGCAACGCCTACGAATGGGATGCCACCGCTTTCACCAAGACCAATTTCACATGTGGAACTGGAGCTTACGCCTAGTGTTGCGCCGTATTCAGCAATTTCACCAGCAAGGTCTTTTGTAGCCGCTTTGTTAAGTTCTGGTGTGAAGAAACCTTTTTGACCAGCAAAGCCGTCGCATGCGAAGGATTTAATGTTGAATACATGGTCTGTACATAGACGAGCCAAGTCTTCGATGTATTGGGATTTACCCAAAGATTTAATCTTACATTGTTTATGTACGATTACGCGTTCATCGCATTTTTCAATGTCGAGATGAGGTACTACGTATTTGCACAAGAATTCAGAAATATCGTTGATTTCTAAGTCTGGCATGTGTTTGAACGCATGGTTGAAGCATGCACTATGGTCAATCACAATTGGATATTTACCATTTTGAGATGCTTTCATCAATGCATCGTGCAAGTCCTTAACAGCACGTTCGTGAACGTCATCGTAGTTTTCAAAGCTCAAGCCGCAGCAGAGGTTTTCAATATGTTGAGGATAGATAATATCGATATGAGCCTTGTTGCAGAGGCTTTCCACAACTTGTTGTAAGCTACGATCATCGTCATAACCTTGGTTAGGTTTGAATGCGCGGTTCGCACAAGTACTGAAGTATACAACCTTTTCAAAGTTAGTAGGTTTAATGCGGTTTTTCAATTTATAGCGATTAGCCTTAGGAGTTGTTTTAGGTACATATGGTGTAACACCTGTTACGCCATGTAAGCCTTCAGTAATCTTAGAAATCGCTTTTTGTGTAATGATAGAACCAGCAATACCTTCAAGACTTACACCAGCACGACACATTTGAAGTGTTGTGGAGAAGTTATCGTAGATTTTCTTAGCCAATTCTGGTGCAGGTGGATCGATGCGGCGCATGGACAATGCGATTTGAGCAGTATCGATGCTAAGTGGGCAAAGACCTTTACACATAGAGCAAGCAGCACAAGTATCTACGCCGAAGTATTCGTAACCTTTTCTAAGTTCAGATGCCAATGTGAAGTTACCTTCGTTTTCAAGGCGTTTAGTTTCGCGCAACAATGCGATACGTTGACGTGGAGTCAATGTTAAGTTACGGCTTGGACAATGTTTTTCACAAAAACCACATTCCATACAGATTGTGAAAGCATCATCGATAACGCATTGAGCTTTAAGGTTTTTCTTGTACACATCTGGGTCATCAGTAATCATAACATCAGGGTTCAAGATGCGTTCAGGGTCAAAGATGGCTTTGATACGACGGTTGATTTCGTACGCTTTTTTGCCCCATTCCATTTCAACGAATGGTGCTACCATGCGGCCTGTACCATGTTCGGCTTTCAAAGAACCACCGAAACCAGATACACGTTCAGACATTTCTTTTACCAAGTCGCCAAAGTTTTTAGTATCTTTAGGGTCGCTGAAGTCAGGTGTAATGTTAAAGTGAACGTTACCAGACAAAGCATGACCGAAGATTACACCACCGTCTACGAAATCGTATTTATGGAACAATTCCGTAATCATTTCGATGCCCTTAGTGAAGTCTTCAATTTGGAAGCATACATCCTCTGTAATAACAGTAGTACCTTTTCTACGTTGACCACCAACGATTGGCAAGATACCTTTACGGATAGCCCACCAGGAATCGTATTCCTTAGGATCTTGAGAGTAAAGACTTGGGATAGCTGTTGGGATGTCTTTCAATTTATCTTTAATAAAAGCTAGATTTTCATCTACAGTTTCTTTGGAATAGCTTTCAGTTTGGAACAAGATAGCACTTGTACCTTCTGGCACTTCACGAACGAAGTCAGGTACATTATCTAGAGATTGAACGGCTTTCAAGGATTGATAGTCCATCATTTCTGCAGCTACAACCTTTTCACGGCCCATATTAGCTAACGCTACAACCGCCAAGGATGCATCGTTCAATGTTTTGAAGAACATGAGGCCGCAGCCTTTATAAGGCACGTCTTCAACGGTGTTGTACACGATTTCAGATACGAAGCCCAATGTACCTTCAGAACCGATGAACAAGTGGTTGATGATGTCGATGATATCTTCGAAATCAACAAGAGAGTTCAAGCCATAGCCTGTAGTATTTTTGATTTTGTATTTGTGATGAATCAAATGAGTCAATTCTTCGTCGGCTAAAATTTCTTTGCGCAATTGCAAGATTTCTTCTACCATTTGAGGTTTTTCACGAAGGAATTGTTCAATGGATTTTTTATCGGATGTATCAAGAACAGTACCATCTAGTAATACAACGCGGATGGAACGGATTGTTTTATAGGAGTTTTGAGCCGTACCACAGCACATACCAGAGGAGTTATTGTTCAAAATACCGCCTACTAATGCTGTTGCAAGAGTAGCTGGATCTGGACCGATTTTGCGGTTGTATGGTTTCAACAAATCGTTGGCATCAGAACCGATAACACCACATTCGCATTTTAAAGCCTTGCCATCGTCGATAACTTCCATTTTTTTGAAGCCATCATTACATACGATGAGCACGTCTTCACTGGAGCATTGACCAGACAAAGAAGAACCAGCCGCACGGAATGTAAATGGTGTACCACATTGTTGGCACAAACGAATAAGGCGTCGTACTTCACGTTCATCCTCAGCCTTTACAACAACCTTTGGTAAATAGCTATAACAGGACGCATCAACACCATATGCATAACGACGTAAATGGTCAGTATAGACACGATCTTTGCAAATCTCTTTTGCCTCCTTGGCAAAACGTTCATAATCTCTAGTAAGCGTACTCACTTATATTTCCTCCTATCCTCTCTTAAGGAATATATCTTATAATGTCTTATATTTAGTATACGCCGTTCTCATTCTCACTACTATAATTATGCATAAATTATATGTCTCCTAACAATTCTCGATATGCACAGCTTTTTTATTTCTTTAGTTGAAAGTGCATCTCAATAGCATTATCATATACTCATCTTTTCATATGTTATATTAAAACTATTTTATTTACTAAGCATATTCATAACGCCATAACAAATGAGTGCTAAACATCCCATAAAACATGAGTTACACTGCATATAATTCTATAGGAAATAGTTTACAAAAATTATGCATAAATTCGGTATAATTTATTTGTTTTAGTTTTCTCGTTCTCATTTATATTTAACTATGACTTTTACTCATACCTTTTTAATTACCTATCTAATATGCCTATTCATAGTTTCTTTACATATAAAAAGCCCTCTAGTGATAACTCTTACGAGCAACCACTAGAGGGCTTATATTATCCAAGAATACCAGATTTCAAAATAAGGCGTACTGCCAACGCAAAGACTGCCACACTCATGAGGGCAAGGATAGATTTTGCTTTCAAACGTTTAGCAATGCGCGCCCCTGCTTGGGCACCAAAGATAGCACCAATACTAGTAGGGATAGCAATACTAAATACAATATGATTTTCAATTAAATGTGTTATAACACCTATCGTTGTAGATACAGCCAAGATAGATTGGCTCGTAGCTGTAGCCATATGGGTTGGGAAACCCATGAGATAAATCAAGGCAGGCACATGGATGAGGCCACCGCCGATACCAAAGATACTGGAGATAAAACCTACAAAGAAGCTAATGCTAATACCGATAGGCTTGCTATATGTTAGCTGATCAAGGGTAAGGCTTTCTTCCTTCCGCTCCCCTTTGCGGAAATTCTTAAACCCAATCAAACCAGAAGCACAGAGCATAAAGCACCCAAAGGCAAACATAAAGCCTTTACCAGAGAACCAACCAGACATTTGAGCACCTAAGATAGCACCTGGTAAAGTTGCTAAACTAAATACAATAGCTGCGCTGATGAGTACCTTTTTCTGTTTAATATAGGCAATGGATCCAGAAATGGCATTACACATAACAGAAAATAGCGATGTCCCTACAATCATAGATGGAGACCACTCAGGGAACCAGTACATAAAGAGAGGTACAAATACAAGGCCCCCTCCGGCACCAATGATGGTGCCAAGCATAGCGGCTAAAAAGCCAACTATAGTAAAGAAGATATAAAATACTATAATATTATCCAACATAATGGGGCCTCCCTTTACTTAGATTGGAAAAAGCTCTTTGCTATATCTGATTCGATTGGAAAAATTCTTTCGCTGCTTTTAATCGTCCTCGTTCACAAGAGACTTGTAGTTCGTCACCTGGTTCAAGTTTTACATCCCCTAACGGCACAATGTATGTTCCATTGCGACGAATACTTACGATGAGTGTCCCATCTGGCAAGGCCAAGTCTTGTAATTGTACATCTGTATAATTCGCTACTACAGGTACCTTCGTTTGGAAGAAGGTTTGTACAGATTCTAAATTGTTTTGACCACTCATAGCTTGTAATAAGGAATCGTAAATAGGTGGTTCTTTTAATAGTTCTGCCACAAGGTAGGCCACCAGTGTAACAATGCCGATGGCGTAAATATTGGAGAAACTATTCGTCATTTCAAGAACGAGCAAAATCGCCAAAATTGGAGTCCGCATAGCCGCCGCTAACATACCACCCATGGCGCAAATAACGAATTGCGGTACAAAATCAGGCGCGATGATACCCACTGATGAAAGCAAGCTTTCACAAAAGGCGCCTGCCGAAGCCCCTATAACGAGCATAGGCAAGAATATACCGCCTTGCGCACCACTGCCATAGCAGAAGGTAGTAAGCAAAATCTTACCTAATACGATGCCCCCCAAGAGCAAGACACCATGAGATTGAAAGGCTAGCTGCCCCACAAGATCATTGCCACCGCCCAAGAGAAGTTGCGAGTCATAGCCGATAACGGCCACAGTCACAAAGGTAAGGGCTAATTTCAAGAACCGAGAGCATTTAAGCCATTCAAAGAACTTCTTAAATGCAAAGATCATGCGACAGAAGAACACCCCACAGAGACCCATGATAACGCCAACCATAAGAAGGACTGGGAAGTACTCAAGAGGTACACCGGAGGTCACCGAAAATCCAAGGGCCGGTTCGAGGCCGAAGATACTAACCGTAATATAGTTAGAAATTAAGGTAGCCACGAAAGTAGGCACAACGAGGTACGGATAGAAGCTTTTATGGACCTCTTCAAAGACGAACATAGCCCCCGATACGGGTGCACTAAATGCAGCCGTTAAGCCTGCCCCTGCCCCAGCAGAGGTCAAGATGCGCTGCTCACGCAGCCCTGAATTCATCCAATAGGACACAATCTTGCCGGCAGAGCCACCAATTTGTACGGCTGGACCTTCACGACCTACAGAGAAGCCGGCAAAACCAGTCAACACGCCACCAATCATCTTGGAAGCTAGCGTCCGATACGGCTTCATATCAAAGAGCCCTAGCATTTCCCCTTCGATTTGAGGAATACCAGAACCACCAGACAATGGAGCCCATGCAAGCAATCGATCTACGATAAAGGCAAAGATGACCATCATCACAAGCCAGCCTATGGCCCATTCTAGGGTAATGCCATCCATCAAATGCCAGCGAATATGCTCAGATTCAAGGATTAGATAACGATATGTAGCACCACAAAAGCCTGCAATCACGCCCACAAGAGCGCCCTTCGCAATGAGCTCCGTCAACAACATACGATTCATGGACATATCTGCTAAGGTAGAACTTCGCTTATTAAATTTCCATAGCTTCATAACATTCCTCCTTAGCACTGACCAAATCTGGCTTATTATCTAGTAACATACATACAACCAAACTATGTATTCATATCCTTAGTATACTTATGTAAACCACCATTTTCAAGAAAGGATTACGTATCAAACAGCTATCTCACTAAATGCGAAATTAAAATTTCGAGTCATAAGACATTCCATAGGACTTCAAACGCAAAGCTAGCCACCTCTAAAACGAGATGGCTAGTTTTGTTAAGCAAGTGTGTAAATGTATTTTCTTTACATATTCGGAGGCATCTGAAATATGTAAAGATTCTAAAGATGTAAAGTTCTTAGGGCTAGAGCTAGGCATCATTTAGACTATTAGATTATTTAGACTAGCAAAATATTTAGACTAGTCTAAATATTGATACCACATTATAGTATTAAATCCTATACATCATGAAACACTATATACTAGCAAATCCTAAAATTCCTTAGAATATGGATTCATAGATACCAATGATTTCTTCCATAGATGCATCCCGTGGATTACCAGGTGTACATGCATCGTTGAACGCAGATTCAGCGAGGAATGGAATATCTTCTCGTTTTACGCCCGCTTCGCTAAGGGATTTAGGAATGCCTACATCGTCAGCTAGTTTTTGGATCACATCGATAGCTGCTTGACGATATGTTTCTTGATCCATGCTGTCTACATCAGGAACCCCCATAACGCGAGCGATTTCACGATATTTTTCGCCTGTTGCTGGGGCATTGAATTTCAAGACTGCTGTTAAAAGCATAGCACACGCTTTACCATGAGGGATATCGTACACAGCGCTCAATGGATGTGCCATGGAGTGAACGATACCGAGGCCTACGTTGGAGAAGCCCATACCTGCAATGTATTGACCTAAGGACATGGCTTCACGGCCTGCGAAATCACCAGCTACGGCGCTACGCAAAGAACGACCAATGATTTCAATGGCTTTCAAATGAAGCATATCAGTGAGTTCCCATGCACCTTTGGTGATATATCCTTCCACAGCATGAACGAGGGCATCCATGCCGGTAGATGCGCAAAGACCAGTTGGCATCGATGCGGACATATCAGGGTCTACAATGGCTACGATTGGGATATCATGAGGATCAACGCAAACGAATTTACGATTCTTTTCAACGTCTGTAATAACGTAGTTAATCGTAACCTCTGCAGCCGTACCAGATGTAGTAGACACAGCGATAATCGGCAAGCATGGATGTTTCGTAGGTGCCAATCCTTCAAGGCTACGTACATCGCCGAACTCAGGATTTGTAATAATCGTAGCAATAGCCTTACTTGTATCGATAGCACTGCCACCACCTACAGCAACGATAGCTTCAGCACCTGCCGCCTTACAAGCAGCCACACCAGATGTTACGTTTTCAATGGTTGGATTTGGCTTAATATTGTCATATACATCGTAAGCAATACCTGCCGCATCAAGTAGGTCTGTTACCTTTGTAGCCACCTTAAACTCAAATAGATCAGGTGTAGACGTAACAAGAACCTTTTTAAAATGGCGATTCTTAATTTCGTTCACAATCTCCTGAATCGCCCCTTGCCCAAAATAGGACGTACCGTTCAACATAATTCTCCGAGCCATATACATTCACTCCTAACGAATAAAAAATAAACCGATAGAGAATAACTATACTAAGTAATTCTCTATCGGTTTATTAAAATCCTTGAAGCTGTGTTATGTATACACTATATAATTATTGTAATATTTCGTTTTCTCATCAAGCGTAATAGGGAATCTAAAGACTTAAACGGCTTAGACATAAGTCCCTCCTACAAACAAAAAAGCTCGCCGACCCTTGAGTCGACGAGCGTTGTACGTTGCCCGTAAGCTTCGCACAGTTTCTCTGTGTAATAACTATAACAAAGTTCTCCCTTGAGTGTCAACTCAGATGCGATTTCAATGAATAGTACTTCCACTTTCTATATTCGTTATATGGTTAATTAATTCCTGCAACAAAAACAAATAGTCTAAGAAATTTTAGTTATCTTCATAAGCAAAATCCGTTTCACAGATTCATCGAGTCGTTCTTTAGAGATTCGGCCGTCTTTTACGGCTTTCATAAGGCCATTGTACGCTTCTTGCATGTGTTCGTACTCGTGGCATACGAGCAAGATATCGCTGCCAGCCAAGATAGATTGAACCGCCATATCGCCAAAGGTGTAGTGTTTTGCAAGAGCGCCCATATCCATATCATCCGTTACGACAACGCCGTTATAGCCCATATCCTTGCGCAACCAGTCTGTAATGATAGCTTTAGATAGACTAGATGGATGGTCTGGATCGATTTGAGGATACATCGCATGAGACACCATAATTGCATATGTATTCGGTTTAGACTGTTTAATAAGGTCTACAAATACCTTCGTATCTTCATTCAGCAATGTTTCCTTAGATACTGGCACAACACTGGTATCAGCATGTAAATCCACGTCTGTTTTACCAATACCCGGGAAATGTTTGTAAGAATACCACAAGCCCGCTTCATCATAAGCCTTGCCTACTGCACTGGCATAGCGTACGACCTCATCAGGATTCGTACTAAAGGAACGACCATAGGTCAAGCCCAAGTCCGCTACAGGAGCAAAGTTAATATTGAATCCCAAGTCTTTAAGTTCCGTACCAGACTGTTTGGCCAAGGATACTGCTTTCTCAATAGGTTCCTTACCTAACTCTTCTGCAGGAGGAACCTTGATGAGCTGATCCTCCATGCGCGCCACGGCACCACCCTCTTGGTCGATACCGATGAATAATGGCGTTAAACCGGCGCTTTTACCAGTTTTATTAATATCCGCAATGAGCGATTTCACTTGATCCTTGGACTCCATATTGCGATCAAATAAGATAATGCCGCCCACGCGGTACTCATTGAGCATAAACTTAGCATCATCGTTCAATGTCTTGCCATGAATACCAATCATCAACAATTGGCCCACCTTGTCTGCATCAGACATATTAGCTACTAATTTATCCACCTTTTCCTCTGGTGAAAGCTCGCTCTGAGCCACAGATTCATAGGTCACAGGCTCCGCCTTAGAAGTAAATGGATTATGTAAACCGCAACCCGTTGTAAGCGCCAACGCGCCAATCATCGTAGCTGCTACGATACGTCGAAACATATATACCTCCAAAATCTCTAAAAAGTATTATGTATAGTATATCAAATAATAAAGACAACCCCAAAACGCCAATACATCTCGTGAATCGATAGCGTAAAAAAGACTATTACTCAAAACCTACGAATACATACCGTATTGATTCCAAGTAATAGTCTTTATATGAGTTAAGAGTAAATTTACGCTTAACTTTTGCTTAGTCTTAAATTTTGCTTAGTTTTAAATTTTACCTTGCTCTTTCATTTCTGCTAAGAGCTTTACGATGCGAGGGCCACAGCCTTTACCACCGCAAGCGCCTGTGCCAGCACGAGTTGCTTCTTTTACCTCAGGAAATGTATGAGCACCATTCAAAATGGCTTCTTTAATCGTTTTACGTGTAATGCTACGGCATGTACACACCTTTGTAAGCTTGTCCAGAATCGCCTCTGGCACTTGATTTTCTTCAAAATCCATATGTATTCCTCTTCTATTCACTTGAATATCTATATACTATATCAATTTAATGTATCAATTTAATGTATCGATTTAGTGTATTGATTTACATATCGATATAGTAGATCAATTTACTCTATCCATAGTATCTAATAATACACTGTAACATTAATATATCGAAAATTTACGATTTCTATACACAGTATATCATATATTAAGAACTATATCGATAGTTTTTAATATAAATATAACCATAATTTTGTTCATACTTATAACACAAAAAAGCCTCTACCATAGATTTATCACCTATACGGTAGAGGCTTTCACCAAATATATTTATAAAATCGTCCCAATGATTGCAAAGTAAATTTTGAAAATTGTTTGTTGCAATGGACGGATTACCATAGAAATAATCGGTGTATTAATAAGGATGATAAAGAAAATCAAGTTAATCATCCCTAATTGGTAATATTTAATTTGCCATTCTGTCGGTAGCCACGGCAAAATGATATTAAAACCAGGTAATGGTGGGAATGGAATTAAGCAGAAAATGGAAAGGCCGATGCTATACAAAATAATGTATTGCATAACCATTGGTAAACCCGGAGACTGCATAAGATTCAAATTACCCAAAAGTACGTATATGAAAGTAAATACGAACCCTGTAATCAGGCCTGCTATAGGACCTGCAAAAGCAAGTAGACTCATATCACGGCGTGGGTCTTTAAAGTAAGATGGATTAATAGCCATCCCTTTAGGCCAGCCAAATCCAACTAGAATGATACAGATAGTACCTATTAAATCAAGGTGTGCCAAAGGAGATAATGTGAGGCGCCCCGCCATCCGAGGTGTTGGATCGCCAAACCAGGTAGCTACTTTGGCCTCTGCATATCCAAAGACAGAAAAAACGATGATAATAGCAGGAATACTAGCTAATATCTGTATCGGATTTAAATCAAACATAAAACTCCTTTATATGTTACCTAACATGTTTATGAACTATATATCATATATAGATTACATAACACGTTGATGTATTACATAAATTTTTATTGTTTAGCTTCCCATGCGGTGTAGCCATCTTGAATGCAACGAAGGGCATTCAATGTACGAGGATAACCGATGTACGGCACGCATTGGGATGCGATGTTAATCAAATATTGTTTACTGTTGCCTACGTTCAAATTGCCTTCTACGTGAGCCTTAAGCTGAGGTTCACAGCCACCTTGAGCCGCTAAGAAACAGAAGGTAATCATTTCGCGATGAGCCACACTCAAGCCTTTACGCGTGTAGTAGTCACCGAACATATTAGCAAGCCATTTCTTGATATGACGTGTCTCTTCAGGGCCTTCTTGGTAAGAATTACGGATAGACTCACCAAAGATTTCAACTTGCTTTTCAACGCCCTTTTCAAGGCGAGACTCACTAGTGATTGTGCTGCGAGATGGATCTACAACAGTTTCCCCACGATAGTCAAAAATCTTATTTGTGACCTTAAAGAATGGACGCACACGACCGATGCCAAGATATGGCACAGCTTGATAAAGGAGCTCTATTACTTCATCGGGAATCAAGCCAAAGTTAAGTGCTGCTGGTAGCATCAACGCATATTCATCGACGGCAGATACACCCACTAATGTAGCAAGGATAGCCAAGAAACGATCCTTGGCAGGCACATTGCGACCCTCTTCGGTAATAACTTCGTCAAAGGCAAAATTATCAAACAATACTTCAAACTCAGGGTCGATATAACCTGCAGGGGCTGCAATATCAGGGAACATGCGCTCCGTATAGGCTTGAGCAAATTCAGATTTAGACATAGGAAACCTCCATAAACAACACTGGTGAAAGCCCAAAGGAGCTTTCACCAGCAATAGTTATGTAATTATTACGGCTTGCGCCATCAAATTATAAAGCTGGGAAAGAGAAATCAGTGCCGTATACTTCTTTCCAAGCAGCCAAGAACATGTTGTATTCATTAGAACCAGGAGTGATTTGGTACGCTTGACCATCTGGAGAGAAACGATATACAGTATGCAAGCTTGGGTGAACAATGTATTTGAACAATGTAGCTTCACCATATTGGTTGTTATGCATATTCACTACATTAATGCCGAATACATAGTTACGGCTACTATCAATACCACTGAATTGGGATGCTTTATCAAAGAAGTATGTTTCAGAACCATTTGCACTGTTTGGAACCTCTGGATAGTTAGCTAAACCATTCCAGTTTGCTGCGTTAGCAACACCACCAACTAATAATGTACCGGCTAATACAAATGCGCCTAATAAATTTTTATTCATAATGCTCTCCTTTTGCCTGAACGGCATCTCACGAACAGGTCATATCTCACATGACCTCAGTACAATACGTTATATGTATAGTATATCACATTTTATGAAAATATTAGATATATTAAATTACAGAATGTATGCATATGAGATCTTACTAAAGTACACTACATTAGCGCTTAAGCTTCTCTGCTGTTCTAGCATTAGCGTTATCGATTGCGTCTAACAATTTGTTAAGCAACATGCGCAATTGACGCGTTTCTTCTACGTCGAAAATCGGACCTGCAGATTCAGACAAGCGGCGCGGTATATGAACTGCTTCGTCACGTAATGCTTTACCAGTATCAGTAAGGGTTACCATAACGACACGTTCATCTTGACGACTACGCTTACGCTTTAAGAATGCTTTAGCTTCTAATTTCTTTAAAAGTGGTGTTAATGTACCAGAATCAAGGCGCAATACTTGACCTAGTTCTTTAACGGACAAATCACCATATTGCCACAATGCCATCATTACGATGTATTGAGTATATGTCAAATTTAACGGATCTAAGTGACTGCGATATGCATTAACAATTTCCTTCGCCACTACATAAAGTGGGAAGCTCAATTGGTTGTCTAATTTCATGTACTCTGCATCAGGTACATCTTCTTTATGTTTGTAACCTTCCAGTACGCCAATTTCTGCCATATTCTACCTCCATATGCACACAATAATCTACAAATTAATTGTACACAATTCTACAGCAAGCAGTCAACGTAAAAAACCTACTTTGTACATAAATTTTTAAATTTGTCAATTAATTAATATATTTTTTCTTTTTTATTAAGAAAATGAGTGCATCTATAGAATTTATGGGCAGAAATCACACCATAAAGCTGTGAAACTATTAATAAATTTTTTTGATATTAGAATTCAATACCACATCCCGCCATGTGCTGCATCTTCTGCAGCTCTTTCTAAATCTCATTCTAAATTTCTTTCTAGATCTATGTCCTGTAGTATAATAAAAGAAACTCTATATAAAACTGATTGATAATAGGAGGACTATATGAAAACCTTAGAATGTATTAAAACTCGCCATAGTACGCGTAAGTTTAAAGCGGGTCAATTATCTCGAGAACTTATCGATCAAGTCCTCGATGCTGGCCGCCGTGCTCCATCTGGCGGTAATACACAATTGACACATTTCATGGTCATTACGAACCAAGATGTACTCAAAGAGTTAGTAACACTCGTTCAAGAGGAATACGGCAAAATGCCGATTACAGAAAATACATTACCTTACATGGTGAATATCATCAAAATGTCCGCAGAAGGCAAGTTTGTATTTAACTATGGCGCGCCTGTACTTATCGTATTGGCTAGCAAACCAAGTTATGCCAACAACTTTGCTGACGTGTCATGTGCAATGCAAAACATGATGCTTGCTTGCAACGAGCTCGACCTTGGCAGCTGCTGGGTTAACCAAATCCGCCATCTTCAAGACAACGAACGCATCCAAGCTAAAATGCGTGAGCTAGGCCTTGGAGAAGACGAAAAAGTCTACGCTAGCTTGGCTATCGGCTATCCAGACTTACCAAACGGCCTTAACCGCCGTGAAATCGAGCCAAAAGGCTACAAAGTGACATATGTAGATTAATGTAACATCAAGAGCTTCGCATATACACAATAAAGCAAAATAAAAGCGCTATCAATTCCACTACTCATACAGAGTTGTTATCAGAATTGATAGCGCTATTTTATTGATTATATTACGTTTTAGCTCATGACATCTTAGCAATCAGATCAGTGGATGAATTTTAATTACTCTTCAAATACGCGTTTACGAGCGGCTTTTACAAGAACGATATCTGCTGCTTCTACAGCAATATCACTGCCTACACCGCCCATGGCGATGCCTACATCAGATTTCTTAAGGGCTGGCGCATCGTTCATATATCTTGATAATCAAATGGATTTTTATATAGAAGATATTTTAATGTTCTACAACCTATGCGCCAGCCCCATAATGGTGCGTTAAAATAACTATTTATCATAATTAAAAATAAAATATAGTCGACTTTTAGTCATACATGGTATGATTACAATGACATTTTGTAGAAAGGATGTGTGATGATGTCAATCTTCTCTCCAGCTCCTCATATTGAACGATTACCAGAGGGGCAAATCGATTCCACCTACAAACGTCTTCGCAAAGAAGTCTTTGCAGGTACTTTTATTGGTTATGCTACATTCTATTTGATTCGCCAAAACTTTAGTTTAGCTGTTCCGTACATGATTGCTGAGTACGGCTACACTAAAGCGGATCTTGGTGTTGTCATGACCCTCTTATCCGTAGCGTACGGTGTAAGTAAATTTGTCATGGGTAATGCGTCTGACCGCTCTAACCCAAAATACTTCTCCACAGTAGGTCTATTGCTCAGTGCTTTAGTTATGTTATTATTCGGCACCTTACCTGGTGTTTTAAGCAGTATTCCTATCATGTGCGTGCTCGCCTTCTTAAATGGTTGGTTCCAAGGTATGGGCTATCCTCCATATGCGAAAAATATGGTAACTTGGTTCTCCCGTTCTGAACGCGGTGCTTGGTGGTCTTGGTGGAACGTATCCCACAATCTTGGTGGCGGTATCATCGCACCTCTTGCTACGTTAGGTATCTACCTATTTGGTACATGGCATAGTATTTTCTTCTTCCCTGCTCTTATTTCTATCGTGTTAGCTGTGGTTACATTCTTCTTATTGAAAGATACACCTCAATCCTGTGGCTTACCACCTATCGAAGAATACAAACACGAACCAGTGGCAACTGAAGTAAGTGATGAAAACAAAACTACTTTCAAAGAAATCTTCTACAAATATATTTTGCATAACAAATACTTATGGTATCTTGCAATTGCGAATATCTTTGTATACTTCATCCGTTATGGCGTAGTAAGCTGGGCTCCTACTTATTTGACAGCTGTAAAAGGCTTTTCAAAAGAAGGTTCTCGTTGGGCTTACTTCTTATACGAATGGGCTGGTATTCCAGGCATGCTTGTAAGCGGCTACTTGAGTGACCGTGTATTCCGCGGCCGCCGTGCTCCAGCTACAATCTGCTTCATGCTATTCGTTATCTTGGCAATCCTTGTTTACTGGTTCAACCCAGCAGGCAATATCCTTATCGATAACTTAGCACTTATCGCTATCGGCTTCCTCATCTACGGTCCTGTTATGATGATCGGCCTACAAGCAGCAGACATGGTACCACGTGTAGCAACAGGTGGCGCTACTGGTCTTACAGGCCTTCTTGGTTACCTCATCGGTTCCGCTGGTGCTGGTGCCTTCATGGGTCTCATGGTTGACCTTTATGGTTGGGATGGCGGCTTCGTAGCACTCGTTGGTGCATGTATCCTCGCTATCGTATTCCTACTTCTCACACTTGGTGATAAATCCCAAGCAAAAGAACAGTAATCTACAACTAACAGTTGTTTGAACACAAAAATCCCCTAGTAACACATCGTTACTAGGGGATTTTATTATGTCTAAAACTATATACTTCACTACATTCTATGCTACGCACAAAGAACCATTTAAAACTTTCAAATTATACACGAGACCAAGTCGCGCCAAACCGTGCAATGCAACAGCCGTAACAGGATCAATGAAGCCAAATACACCAGCACCGATAATGGCAATGTGGAATACAATGGACACGATGAGTAGGCCTAAATGGGACTGCTTTGCTCCTTTTGAAAGCTCTGATACGGGAGATGCATCATCCACAAGAGAGCCCATCATGAGCGCCACTAAGATAAGCTCCAAGGAACACGGGCATAGTACCAATAACAAGGTTACGGTATGTATGAAATCCTGTGTCAATGCAAAGGAACCCATAGATAATAGCAATACAGCCACAACAATAACAGATGAATAATTGTTAATGCCCTGACGCATAGCAACGAGTTGAGATGGCATGGCAGGAAGCATATCATCATCTAAGGTATAATGTGACTCGCCTGTGATAAGCTGTTCCAAGAAAAAGCCAGCCTGTACGATGAGGCCCACATAGGCCGCCGTATGATAATCGCCAATGGAAATGAGCGCTACCATGGCCACAACAATAAGGAAATTAGCATGGATCTCTAAATGCTTCAAAATACTTTGAACGCTATTAATGAGCAGCGGCAAACCACAAACGAGAACCGTCACCCAAGCCAAGTCAATAACAGGATTGAATGACTCTGTGATGGCATCTAATAGAATAAATAAAACACCTAGCGCCAAAATAGCACCTTGCGTGAACAACGACACCTGCGCCGATAAAGACTGTAAAAATTTCATATAGACCTCTATACACTAGAACCGGCCTTACTTACTCCGGAAATAAAACAAAAACAACACAATATTAATTCAGAACTCTCTATACCTAAATTAATTCAAAACCCTATGAACCTAAATTATTTGATAAATCTATGTACCCATAGGGGTATATCTACAATGTAACCATTATACAAAATATGCGAATTATATACAAATCATTTTTTTCGATAAATGATAAAGAACTACAATTTCTTTATGTAGTACCAAAAGAATAAATTTATAAAAATGACTTCTCCTTTAAGAGCTTTAGTTGAAAACTCTTATTTCTTTATTAGACATAGAAAGAACAGATTCCTAAAAACGACTTAGCTCACTATGGAGGCCTTCCAATAGGCCTAAGTTGAAGATCCTAATTTCATATAAAAAGAAAAGCACCTATCTCTAAAAATGACATTCCCTTAAGAGCTTTAGTTGAAAGCTCTTATTTCTTTATTAGACGTAGAAAGAACAGGTCCCTAAAAACGACTTAGCTCGCTATGGAGGCTTTTAGGGACCTGTTCTTTCGGTTAACTAATATGAAATTAGAGCTTCAACGCCTCAATCCATTCTGCTTCTTTAAAGCCAACGAGCACTTTGTCTTCAAGAACCAAGATAGGACGTTTTACAAGCATACCATTGGATGCTAGTAAAGCTAGTTTTTCTTCTTCACTAAGGTTTGGCAATTTATCCTTCAATTGTTGTTCACGATAAATCATACCAGATGTATTGAAGAATGCTTTTAAGTCTTTACCAGATTGTGGGTACCATGCAGCAATTTCTTCAGCTGTAGGGTTTTCAGACTTGATGTCACGATCTGTGTATTTAATATTATGATCATCTAAGAATTTCTTTGCTTTTTTGCATGTTGTGCATTTAGGATATTCAACGAATAACATAGCGTCTCCTTATAGTAATACATAATGTTATAACGATTTATTTATAAAATAAGTGTACCAAATATATCGAAAATTATCAATATCTCATTGACAATCCACAGGTTCTAATCCATTACAATGATCAATAGAGCTTAATACTTCCTCCATCCCTGCACTATGCTTTGCGGTACGTAAATCAACATCCATCTGCAACCGCAAGAAATATCCTTCAGAAACACCAAAGTATTTAGCTAAACGTAGAGAGGTATCTGCTGAAATAGCTCGCGTCCCATTCAAGATTTCCTGAATACGTGAAACAGGTACATGTATATCTTTAGCTAATCGATAAGCAGATAGTCCTAATGGCTCCATAAACTCTTCTTTCAATATTTCACTAATGGTAGGTGTTAGAATAAACTTGTCCATATATATCCCCTCTCTATTAATGATAATCTATAATTTCTACATCATAAAAACTATTAGTATCTTTCACTTTAAAACATAACCTATACTGGCTATTAATCCGTAAACTATACTGGCCAAAACGATTGCCTTGCAATAACTCTAATCGGTTACCAGGTGGCCATCTTAAATCCTGTATCGATTCAGCATTATCTAATAATATTAGCTTACGAAGAGCTAATCTTTGTATAAACGGTGAAAAGCGTTTAGAAAAACTCTGATGGTAAACCTTTTCTGTTTCCTTATCTTTAAATCCGATAATCATAGAACCTCTCCTTTGATTATACCTGTTTTACAGGTATAACTCAATAATATATACCTGTATTTCAGGTATATTGTGGAATAACTTTATTCTATAAATGATTTCGGTAAAAGATTTCTCTAAAACAGTACTCAAATCCTACTGTTCTTCTGACTCTATTGGTCACCTATTTTGGAATGTATCTACTTCTAGTCATCACTTGAAGATCAGCAAATATTAGTACTAACTTTTATAATGGCTACAAATATAAAAAGACCTATATTCTCTAGACTCTCATGTGCAAAGTACAGCAGTGAAAGGTTAGAGAATATAGGTCTCTTATAAAATCTATATATTATTTTTCTTAGTATTCATAATACGATTTACATTAGAGCAAGAATGTAAGCCCCATAGCTACAAAGATGGCTGGTAATAGGTTCGCAATACGGATTTTACCAGGCCAGATGAGGTCAATACCAACGCAGAAGATCAGAATAGAGCCCACGTAGGATAGGTTATCGATGGCACTCGGTGTCATCAACGGTGCTGCGATGTGTGCCATAGCGGTAATAATCCATTGAGTAATCCCTACAGGAATAAAGGAGAACAACGCGCCCTTCCCCATAGAGGATACCATAACCATAACGATGATACCGTCGAGGATACCTTTTAATAAGAGCGTTTGGTAATTACCCGTTAAGCCGTCTTGAATAGAACCGAGTACGCCCATGGCTCCCACTGTAAACGTAAGGGATGCCGTAATAAAGGCGTGCGTAAACTGCGGATCACCAGTGTTACCAGTTTTGGCTTTTACCCAGTCACCAAATACCGTGATCCAACGATTAAGGTCGATGAGCTCACCAATTACGGCGCCTGCCACCATGCTAATGATCATCAGCATAGGCCCCGTCGTTTGTATCGTTCCGTTCACGATGACTAGCATATACTGCATAGCACCGCTCATCCCGAGGAGGAGAACAATAATACCGCTCACCATCATGAGCGTCTGTTTCAAATTTTCTTTCATAAACCGGCCGAATGCGAGACCGCACAAGCTACCGGCTATGATAAGGCCAATGTTAATGGCCGTGCCCAAACCAATCATATATTTCCCTTTCTAAATTGTGAAAGTAATAGCTTATTTCATCATCAGTATACCAACTATATCGAAATAAATCAATTTATCGTGGTATACAACCAATCTATGCCATATGGCCCTAGATAAAAACATATAGCAAAAAGCCCCTATCCCGTATGATATGTACCCCCTTTACTGGACAACCAGTAAAGGGGGTATTTTCATGAGATATAGTTATGAATTTAAAAGAAAAGCAATTGAATTATTCTATCAAGGTGAATGGCCCGAGACACCTGACGGTGTAAGGACAGATACATTTCATAAACAAATAAGGGACTGGGTTAAATTAGAACAACGTCATGGTTCGGACATTAATAAATGTCAAG
>NZ_JAJEQD010000013.1:0-55228 GCF_020687175.1 Veillonella fallax
ACTGCAGCATAAAAAAATTCCGAGCAACCAGTTTAGGTTACTCGGAAATAAAAGTCTAACTTTTTGGGGTCACTACATTAATATCTTTGGAGATAGGTTCTTTTAGTATATGTAATTTACATATACTATGCTTTTGGCATTTTACATGTATTTTGTTCTTAGCCTATTAGTGATTATAGCAAGCGAAGTTTAGCTTTCATTAATAGCTAAATTATAAGCATACGTTAATTAGAAGAATACATAACGGATGATAACGAGTACCGCCAATACGTACATAATCCAGTTAACCTCTTTTGCACGACCAGAAATGATCTTGAGTAGAGGGTATGCAACGAGACCTGCAGAGATACCGTTAGCAATGCTGTATGTGAAAGGCATCAAAACGATAACTAGGAATGCCGGGAAGCCTTCTGTCCAATCATCGAAGTCGATGTTTCTGATAGCACCTAACATGAGGGCGCCAACGATGATAAGAACAGGAGATGTTGCTGCATTTGGCACCAAGGATACGATTGGAGCTAAGAACAAGCAGATTAAGAATAATACGCCTGTTGTGACAGCCGTTAAGCCTGTACGGCCACCAGCACCTACACCTGCCGCACTTTCAACAAAGGCAGTAATCGTAGAAGTACCGAGCAATGCACCAGCACTAACGCCGATTGCATCGACAGTCATAGCTTTACCAAGGCCTGGGAATTTACCAGATTTAGGATCTGCAATTTTCGCCTCTGTTGCAGTACCAATCAAGGTACCCATGGAGTCGAACAATTCTACGAAGGTGAAGGAGAAGATAATCGTGATTAAGCCCATGTGGAGCGCACCAGGAATATCTAATTGAAGGAATGCTGCTTTAGAGAAATCAGGCACTGCCAATACAGTGAAGTTCTCAGGCATTGTAGAAAGGCCAGTAGCGTAGGAAAGAATTGTTGTTGCTGCCACACCAATCAAGAGGGAACCTTGAATTTTACGAGCCATCAATAGAGCTGTAAAGATGAGGGAGAATAGAGCCAACAATGTTTCGCCACTGTGCAAATTACCAAGCGTTAAGAGCGCTTCGGACGCAGGAGGTACTAAATTACCGTGCGTTTGCACAACTTGACCTAAGGAGTTGGGAGACAAACTAATAGAGATAGCCATCAAGCCGGATAATTTCAAGCCGATGATAGCGATGAAGAGGCCGATACCAACAGTAATAGCAACCTTCATAGAGGCTGGGATACCTTCAACGATCATTTGGCGTATTGACGTAAGTGTTAATACGAGGAATACGAGACCGGAAATGAACACCGCGCCTAATGCTGTTTGCCAGGATACGCCCATACCGAGAACTACGGTAAAGGAGTAAAAGGCTAAGAGGCCAACTCCTGGAGCGAGGGCAATCGGATAGTTTACGAATAAACCCATAGCAATCGTTACAAGGCCACCACCTAAGGCTGTAGCGATGAGGACTGCATCTTTATCCATCCCTCCGAGACTAAGAATGTTAGGCGCCAAGAATAGGATGTACGCCATCGTGATAAACGTAGTAATACCAGCTAAAATTTCGGTTTTAACAGTTGTACCGCGTTCACTGAGTTGAAATAGTTTATCTAACATTAGATAACATCCTCCTATATGAAATTAAAAAAATACCCAAATAAAATATTTCGATATATGTATAGTGTATCATATTTCCCACCATTTTTTGTATGAATTTGTGATATACTATAAATATATTATGAAATGACTTAGAGGTTAACTTATGAAAATATCTACAAAAGGGCGCTATGCCTTACGGATATTGGCGGATATTGCAGAGCACGGGGTAGAAAAAAATGTACCAATTCGTGAGATTGCAGAACGCCAAGGATTTTCCGATAAATACTTAGAGGGGATTGTATCTCGCTTATCCTCCGCTGGCCTCGTTAAAAGTGGACGTGGTAAATACGGTGGATATCGCTTGGTAAAATTGCCGGCTGAATACAATGTATATGAAATTTTATATGCTGCAGAGGACTCCATTGCTCTCGTATCTTGTTTAGAAGACGATGTAGAGCCATGTCCGATGTTTAACGATTGCTTGACTGCTCCATTGTGGCAGTACTTGCAAGATGAATTCCGTCATGTTATGGAACGCGTATCCTTACAGGATGTAATGGATCACAAGTTTCCAACGGAATAAATGAGAGAGTCGCGTATCATATGCGGCTCTTATTTATATAGAATGTAAAAGTATCTTGCTATATATACTTTTATATATGAAAGGAGGGACCGAATGAGTACCACTACATATGACGCTCGCGGTGGTATGCGCAATGTATGGATCATTACGGCGGCTATGACAGTGCTAGCCATATGTTACACTATGATCATTCCGTTTTTGCCTATCTATCTTTTAGAATTAGGCGTTCCAAAGGCTGACGTAGCTCTTTGGTCGGGTCTCGTTTTCGGTATTACCTTTCTCATTGCAGGCATTATGGCTCCTATATGGGGCAAGATTGCCGATAATAAAGGTAAAAAACGGATGGCCTTGCGTGCTGGCTTTGCCATCGCTATCTGTTATGTATTAATTGGCTTAGTTACAGACCAATATCAATTACTCATGGGGCGTGCGCTCGTTGGTTTTGCTAATGGATTCTATCCAGCGGCAATGACTATGGTGTCCCTTAGTGTTGATGAAAAACAGGTTGGTAGAGCATTAGGTATATTTCAAACCGGTCTTATCTTAGGCAATGTCATTGGCCCGTTTTTAGGTGGCGCCGTTGAAAGTGTTGTAGGGATGCGACCTGTATTTTATGTATCTGGTATTGCTGTATTTATTGCGACTTTGGCCGTATTATTTTTTGTGAAAGAACCAAAATTACATACTGTAGGCACTGATGGAGCAGCGCAACCTACTCAACCTACTAAATCTACATCCTTACGTGAAGACTTTAAAGCGGTTCAACAACAGCCAGTATTAGTACGATTGCTTTGGATTTTCTTCTTTATGCAATGTGCTATCATGATGTTGCAACCTATCTTGGCCCTCTATGTCGGGGATATGCAAGGTACCATGGAAGGGGCGGCTATGATCTCTGGTACAATCCTTAGTATCGGCGGCTTAGCAGGATCCTTGACGACAAATCTATGGGTTCGCCTTGGTGAACGCCGTGGCTACTTTAAGACCATATCCTACTGTATGATGGGGAGTGGTATCGTCCTCTTACTTCAAAGCTTGCCAGTGGGCATTTGGTGGTTTGGTATTTTACAAGTCTTAATAGGCTCTTGTATTGTAGGCATTAATCCATCCTTGAGTGCAGCTGTAACACTCAATACAGATCCAAGCTTTAGAGGTCGCATGTTTGGTATGACAACAACAGCTCAACAATTTGGTTCTATGGTAGGCCCTGTATTTGCTAGTATTGTATCTACTTATGTTGGTATATCCTATGTATTTAGTATTACCGGCTTGCTATTACTATATATGGGCTTCCAATCTCGAAAACTATCCATGCAACATGATTAACATTAAAAAGATACCTTACTTAACTATTACAGTAGTTGAGCAAGGTATCTTTTTTAGTATAACTAGTATTGTAAGGTTCATATAATATAATTATATTTTATTAGTCTTAAGGTTTTGGGCATAACAAAAATTGATGCTAATCGTTAATCTAAGAATACTGTTTTAGTGCATAATAACAGGCTTTCATACATTTTTAGTGAATAGCAATCCAATATAGGCTGATTGATTGCTTTTACAAAAATATTGGTATATAGTTAGTTTAAGGTAAGTCATTTGTCTCACCTTGTGGGACGGAAAGGAGTTATTATGGTCCGTATCGGTCATGCTGTACTCGGCGAAAAGGGGACAAAGATATGTGTGCCTATTGTAGGCACAACAATGAAAGAAATTTTAGATGCCACTGCGGTTGCATGTAATACACCGTGTCATGTAGTGGAGCTACGCATTGACTAT
Source organism: Veillonella fallax (assembly GCF_020687175.1). Classification (NCBI taxonomy): domain Bacteria; kingdom Bacillati; phylum Bacillota; class Negativicutes; order Veillonellales; family Veillonellaceae; genus Veillonella; species Veillonella fallax. The sequence goes on from NZ_JAJEQD010000013.1 coordinate 3,941, forward strand.
TACGAGCGGGCCCACTCCATTGACGCTATTATTGAATTGTTAATGCTTATTAAGCCTCAATTAAAAGGTCGTGCCTTATTATTTACATGGCGCACGAAAGGGGAAGGTGGAGAAAAGTCTATTTCTTCACAAGACTACTTCACAATGTTAGAGCGCATCATTCCTACTGGATTGGTAGATGCTATCGATATTGAACTCTTCTTTGATCAAGATAGAATGCTTAAAACGATTGAATTTGCCAAGGTACATGGTATTACAATTATCATGAGTAACCATGATTTTAATGGCACTCCAAGTCATGAGGTTATTGTAAATCGCCTCATTCAAATGAAAGAATTCTTAGCCGACGTGCCAAAGATGGCTGTTATGCCCCATACAACAGGCGATGTTCTTACACTCCTCGAAGCGACGGCTGAAGTGAAAGCTTTATATCCATCCGATCCAATCATTACAATGGCTATGGGTCCACTAGGTGCAGTTACACGCGCTGCAGGCGCTCTATTCGGTAATGCTATGACCTTTGCCTCTGCTGGCAAAGCATCTGCACCAGGCCAAATTGATGTGCATGAACTAAAACGAATTCTAGATACCATCGACGTAGATGGCGTATTCGATGAACAACAACATAAACGCGTAAAAGTACATTAAAAAGTCGGCGAAAGCCGACTTTTTTATTTGTCTTGTAGTTCTTGTAATATATTCATACGAGATGGTCGAATATAGAAAATATAGATGTAATTACCTATTACTTTATATAGAATAAGATACTTTTTGTATGATAATTTTCTGTATTTTTCCTTGCTATCTACAATAGGATAGCGCTCAGGAAAAATGAATAATGAACAGATTTTTTGGTAAATTTGCGATAATTCTTTTTGGATAATCGCAGTGTCTATAAAGCGTTGCTTTAATGAAAGTTTGAGATTTACTATGTCAGATTTAGCAGTAGGGGTCAAAATTATTGTATATCTCATTTTTACCTCCATACTTATAAATCTTTAAGGAGTTCATTAAAGACTTTTTCAGCAGGTTCGCCAATTCCCTTTTTTGCTTGATTAAGTCCTATCTCTATTCTTGTGTTTAAATCTTCTTTACTCCATAGATCATCATTTATAGCATCAACCCATTCTGGGCGATGGATAGTGGAAGGAATATCGTTAATGAATTGTATTTGTTTAGATACAAGTGTAACAGTTTGTGATATAGTTAATCCCATTTCTTTTAAGATTGCTGTTGTTAGTGTCTTAACTTTAGGGTTTATACGGATATTGAGTATGCCTGTTTTATCAATTTTATCAAAGGATATTTCTACCTTGTTTTCTGTTGATGTTCCGTACGTATTTATAGTATCTGAGGCCTTTAATGTAGTTCGGGGTTGTTCGTAGGTGCCGTCATTGTTGAGTGTACTTGGCGTTGGTGTTTTTTCTGTAGGAGTTGTTGGTAAAGCAATAGCAAAAGGAATGCGACGTTCCTTAATGATTTGACGAAATAGTGCGTCTAGCATGGATGTATAGGATAAACCCTGTGCTTTTAATATGCTAGATACTTCTTGTTTCAGTTCTTCGTTGATGCGGACTTGTAGGTTTACGGTTTTCATAGTATCTCTCCTAGTATTCTTTCGGCTTATGCCTGTAATTCGTTGATCATATTGTTGATTTTATATTAAATGTTCGTTAAGTTAATTAATTCTATATGTAATTACATTGTAATTGCAAACATAGTTTTCTACAAATACATATAATACATAGAGCATATAAAAAAGCAGTAGTTATCTTAGAGATAACTACTGCTTTTAGTACTATATCTATGAAGTTAAGATATGAGTTTTAGTTTTATCTAGAAAGACAGATGTAAAGTATTCTACAAATGCGATGTATGAGCTCTTACAATAAATTTGCTTCGAAGTCTTCTAGGATAGCCGCTACTGTTTCTGGTGCATTGCGGTTATGTTCTATTATGCATTGAGCGAAGCTTTCATACATTGGTGTACGAATTTCTTCGAGCTCGCGTAAACGTTCGATGCCGCCACTAGAGAGTACACGGCCAGTGGTAGATAGATTTTCTATAGGTTGTGTTAATTGGTAGATACGACCGTTTTGGCGTAGGTGTGCGAAGTTTTTAGGCACTGTTACACAGCCACCGCCAGTGGAGATCACAAGGCCTGTTTGAGTGCCGAGTTTTGCAATCATTTCAGCTTCTTTTTCGCGGAACGCTGGTTCCCCTTGTTCTGTAATATAGGTGGAAATGTCACCGATTTCTTTTTCTAACTCTTGATCCACATCAATGCAAGTACGGCCCATTTCTTCGCCAAGGGCTTTGCCTACTGTTGTTTTACCTACACCAGGCATGCCGATGAGGATGATATTCTCCTTTTCACGTCGCATATCGCGTAAGATCTGCTCAATTTCCTTTGTACCAAAGTGTTCACCTTGGAAATGGTTAGCCGCCTCAACGCCTTGAGCTACAAGGAATGGCAAGCCATCACAATGAGGAATTTCCATCATTTCTGCTTGTAATAGTAAAATCGTGCGGCGTGGATTGTAGATGAGGTCTACAATACCTTCCAATTTAGAAAACTGCGTAATATCGATGAGATTGGCTGGATTATGAGGGTACATGCCGATAGGGGTGCAGTTAATAATAATCTGCGCTGTTTCATAATAGTTTGGCGCATCACCATAGAATGGAGCCGTTTTGCGAGATAAATGGACGATATTTTTAGCGCCTAAATCTTCGAGGGCTACGTGAACGGTAGCAGAGGACGCACCATCACCAAGAATGATACATTCCTTGCCAGCTACATCGATGCCTGCATGTTGTAGGGTAAACACAAAACCATCATAGTCTGTATTATAGCCGTGCCATTTGCCATCCTTGCGAACCATTGTATTTACACAACCGATACGTTCAGCACGAGGATCCACCACATCACAAGCTTCAAGGGCATTTACCTTGTAAGGAATTGTAATGTTGATGCCTTGTAATTCTGGATCAGCGAAGAACTCTTGCAATTGGCTTGGTTCGCGCTCAAATAATTCGTAATTTGTATTCCCTAACGCACTGTGAATACGAGGGGAGAAGCTATGGCCCAACGTACGGCCAAGTAAACCAAATTTCATAGGACCTCCTAGGTCAATATACATAGAATGGCTAATAGGCTGGTACCTATTAGCCATTGAAATTTTATAACTACATTCATTGTACTATATATGCCCTTATAGGCACTAGTACGGATGAATATATTAGTTTTCTGGATAATTACCGAGCAAGCGGAACTTATCTTGTGATGTATGAAGCTCTGCTAGCACAGACAACACCTTTGGATCCGCTAAGGATGCCTCTAAGTCGAGGTAGAACAAGAACTCAAAGTTATGGCCTACGATAGGGCGAGACTCGAGTTTTGTAAGGTTGACACCGATGTTAGCAAACTTGGTAAGCAATGTACCAAGACCACCTGGAGCGTGACTTGCTGTTGTTACTACAGAGATTTTGTTAGCCCCTGGATACACATGGAAGTCCTTGCTAATGCAGATAAAGCGCGTATAGTTGTTATCGCTGTTTTGGATGTTGCGCATCAATGGAGACAAGTTGTACAAGTCTGCACATTGAGGTGCTGCGATAGCGGCTACACCTGGATCGTCACTGGCTGCTACTAACTGTGCAGCACGCGCTGTATTATCAAAGGAGCGCAATTCTACACCTTCTAGTTTTTCTAGGAAGTGACTACATTGGCCCAATGCTTGTGGGTGAGAGATGATAGTATGAATATCCTCTAGTTTTGTGCCTTTTTTCACGAGTAGATCGTGAGAAATCCATAGGCGTGTACCGCGTACGATATAGCATTTACGATCCTCTAGAAGGTCATATACTTCTTTTACAGAACCATTGGAGCTATTTTCGATAGGTAATACACCGAATTGACATTCACCAGACTCAACGGCATCGAATACGGCACGGAAGCCTGTTACGTAGTGAATTTGGCTAAGTGGTAATAATTTATCACATGCCACTTGTGCATTGCTGCCGAATACGCCAGCACAAGCTACGCTGCCTCGTTGAGGAGGTAAGGTAGGGGATTGCTCAATGGCTTTTTTCATTTTTACAGTGAACTCATTATCTTGGAATAACTGTTCAGATTGGTACGTACGGCTCAAGCTGAATAATGCTTCGAAGAAACGACGCGCATATAGATCGAGGTCAGGGCCTGCATCTCGCGTTACTTTGTCGAGAATATCTCGTTCCCGTTTAGCATCGTAAATGGCCTTATTCATTTCTTTCTTTGCCGCTGCAACATCTTTGGAGAGTTCCATGCGCTCTTTGAATAATTCGAGCATCTGATCGTTTATGTCGTTAATTTTAACGCGTACTTCATCTAAGTTCATGGTCAATATCTCCTAAGAAATCAAGAATAACGAGGGCTGTTACAGCTTCGATAACAGGTACTGCACGAAGCGCTACACATGGGTCATGACGACCTTGAATGGTGAGCAATGTGTCCTCTTTTTGTGAAAGTGATACAGAATGTTGTTCTTTATAAATAGATGGTGTTGGCTTGATACCGACTTGCATAACGAGCGGCAAACCATTGGTAATACCGCCTTGGATACCACCGCTATTGTTAGTCGTTGTTGTAATCTTGTCGTCGTTCATGGTGAAAGCATCATTCACTTCGGAACCAAGCTTAGCACACATGTCAAAACCACCGCCGAAGGATACGCCCTTAATGGCAGGTACACCAAAGATAACGCGAGCTAGTCGGTTTTCAATGCCGTCAAAGTTTGGATTGCCAAGGCCAATAGGTAGCCCTGTAGCAACGACCTCAACGATACCACCGGTAGAGTCACCATCTTTTTTGAGCTTCATGACCAAGTTTTCTACTTCAGTACGTTTTTCTGGATCAACCATAGCAATCGGCTCTGCAGCGATGTTAGCTAATGCTTTCATAGCTGGATGAACCATATCGATAGGAGCATCTTGGATTATTCCCACTTGTTTTAAATGGCCGTGGATTTCGATACCTTTTTCGCGTAATAGTTGAAGGGCGATGCCACCAGCTACGCAAAGTGGTGCTGTGAGGCGAGCTGAGAAATGGCCACCTCCGCGCATATCTACCTTGTCGCCGTAGCGCATGCGAGCTGTGAAGTCCGCATGAGATGGGCGAGGGATATCGCGCAAGTTATTGTAATCGCTAGAATGCTGGGATGTGTTGCGGATCATAAATGCCAATGGAGAACCGCTGAGCATACCATCTACGATACCTGCTAAAAACTCAGGTACATCGGCTTCCTTACGTTGCGTTGTTAATTGATTTTGCCCTGGCGCACGGCGCTTTAAAAAGGCTTTTAATTCATCGATATCGATGGTATGTCCACAAGGTAGACCCTCTACAATACCGCCAATGGCGTACCCATGAGAGGCGCCAAAGGTAGATACCTCTATGGTTTTACCGAAATTAGATGCCATTATATTAACTCCTACTATATAGTACGTACTATTTCTATTATCTATTAGATTTCACCAGATACGATTAGAAATCTAAACTGGTTGTGCATTACCGCCCAGTAAGTTCCAGTCCTCGAAGAAGTCTGGATAGGATTTTGTGATAGCTTCGCTATCTTTTAAGGTAACAGGATTTTCACTGATGAGAGCCATTAATGTGCCAGCCATAACGAGGCGATGGTCATTTACGCAATCACCTTGGCCACCTTTAAGTATACCACTTCCGATGATATATAGGTCATCACCATCTTCACGAACCGTGCCGCCTAAGTCTCTTACGAGATTAGCAACGGCTACAAGACGATCCGATTCCTTTAGACGTAGGCGAGCACCCTTAACAAAGGCGCTTTCACCAGAAATAGAGCAAGCGAGGGCCGCCATAACAGGCAACATATCAGGCATTTGCTCAAGATCTGCATGAATCGGTTTAGAAGCACGACCTGTGACCGTCACATTCATACCATCCCAGATAACATCACAACCAGCATCAATCATAACTTGCATGATGCGGCGGTCCGCTTGTACAGAGTTTTTGTTCATACCTGTAATCGTAATTGGTCTGCCCGTCATACCGGCTGCCACCATCCAGATCGCTGCATTAGACCAGTCGCCTTCGATTTGATAATTATCACGACCGATGAAGGATGCACCAAATGGGACTGTGAAAGCCTCGTTAATATCAGTATCTGGTAAGGTATGCTCTACTTCTACACCAAAATTGCGCATAGTTTCAGTTGTCAATGTTACATAATCGCTAGATTGTAGTGGCGTAGTAGAGGTAATAGTAGATAAGCCGATTTGAGGAGCAGCCAACAATAATCCAGAGAAGAATTGGCTACTCACATCACCAACCATACTAAATTGACCGCCTTGAAGATGACCTGTCATAGTAAATGGTGGTTTGTCTTGGGAAAAAGTCACGCCGTGCGCTTTCATTTCACTTAGCATAGGTTCTAGTGGGCGATCTGGTAAACGACCTTTAGCATCTACATCTACATCGTTACAGATGGATGCTGCTACAGGTAATAAAAGGCGTAATGTAGTGCCTGATTCGTGCGGTACTACATTGCCCTTTGCTGGAGCTGGGCCAGGAGTAACGGTAACAATTTTATTTTCATATACTACGTGGGCCCCTAAGCCTCGCAAAGAGTCCATCGTTGCATCGATATCCTTAGAGGTACGACTCAGTAATATAGTAGATGGAGAGGTAGCAAGGGCTGCACAAATCAATGCGCGGTGTGCATGGGCCTTTGCTGGGATAGACGCAATCGTCCCTGTAGGGATGGCGTTCGTTACGGAATGCATATAAATCTCCTTAATCTAAATAGGTGGCAAGTTCTTCATGTGTTACCACCTTAAGTTCACTATGTCCATAGCTAGTAGGAACTACAATTTTTATAGTTGCCCCTTCGCTTTTTTTATCGTGTTTAGCAGCTGCTAAGATCTCTTTTTTCGTTATGGTCGTAGTAGTTGGCAAATCGTGTGCTTCTATGAGGGCCTTTAATTTGTCTAATGCCTCTTTATCTAACTCTCCATGTTTGACAGCACCTTGAGCCATGAGAACCATACCGATGGCTACAGCATAGCCATGGTGTACTTCAAAGTGGCTGGCCTTTTCGATGCCATGACCAAAGGTATGACCTAGGTTTAAGAGGGCACGAACACCGGATTCGCGTTCATCTTGTTCCACGATATCCGCCTTTGCTTGAACGCAGCGAGCGATAACGGCACTCACGCTATCGCGATGTTTAATTAATGGTTTATGTTCGAGTTGAGTTAATAAACCTGGTACATTGAGGAAACCGTATTTGATAATTTCCCCGCAACCATTTTTCCATTCCATGTCGGGCAATGTATTGAGCGTAGTTGGATCACAGAGGACGAGGATAGGTTGTTTGAAAGCACCCCACAAGTTTTTACCCGCTTCGAGATTAACCGCTGTTTTACCGCCTACAGAGGAGTCTACGGCAGCTAATAGAGACGTTGGAACCTGTACATAATCTATACCACGCAAGTATGTAGCTGCTGCAAAGCCTGCCATATCGCCTACAACACCACCGCCAAGAGCAATGAGGAGGTCTTTACGGGTTAACGATTGAGCCGCCATATACTCTACTAAATCGATGAGTTGATGAGCATTTTTGGAGCTTTCACCAGCAGGGAACACATAATCACAAACAGTATAACCCGCATGTTCCATATTAGCTTTCACAGAGTCCAAATAGTGTGGTGCCACGTTGCTGTCGCTGACGATGATAACACGGCAATTTGGTTTTAACGGTTTAATATAATCGGTGATGCGTTGTAAAGCGCCTTCCTCGATGACAACGTCATACGGTGTGGACGCGTTAATGTGGATGCGAGTCATAACGGTTCCTTTCATAAAAGAATAAGCTAGTATCTATTATAACGGATACTAGCTTATTTGTGTGCTGTTTAAAATTATTTAGTGCATTCTACCAATGCTTGGCGCAATGCGATAACTTCTTTCATAAGGCTAGTGAATTGGTCTGGACGTAATGCTTGAGGGCCGTCGCACAATGCTTTGGATGGATCGTTGTGAACTTCGATCATAAGGCCGTCTGCACCGCCGCCTACGGATGCAAGGGAAAGTGGACGAACCATGCGGCTCATACCTGCAGCGTGGCTAGGGTCCATGATGATTGGTAAGTGAGATAATTCGTGCATCATAGGAATTGCTGTTACGTCTAATGTATTACGAGTTTTAGTTTCGAATGTGCGGATACCGCGTTCGCATAATACAACTTGTTCATTGCCTTCGGACATGATGTATTCAGCAGCCATCAACCATTCTTCGTATGTAGCAGACAAACCACGTTTTAAGAGAACTGGTTTATTTAATTTACCTACTTCTTTTAAAAGTGTGAAGTTTTGCATGTTACGAGCGCCGATTTGAAGCATATCTACATTATCGAAGTATTGTAATTGGGAAATGTCCATTACTTCGGAAACGATAGGAAGACCAGTTTCTTTTTTAGCTAGCTCTAACAATTCTAAACCTTCTGGACCCATACCTTGGAAGGAGTATGGAGAAGTACGAGGTTTGAACGCGCCGCCGCGAAGGATTGTGGCACCAGCTTCTTTACAAGCTTTTGCTGTTTCTAATACTTGTTCAGGTGTTTCAACGGAGCAAGGACCAGCCATTACTGCGAAGTGACCACCACCGATAAGTGCGCCACCTACGTTGATTATAGAATCATCTGGATGGAATTTACGGTTTGCTTTTTTGTATGGTTCTTGAATACGAGTTACTTTATCTACGAAATCTAGGGATTCGATTTGACGAGCATCGAGGGATGCAGTGTCGCCGATAAGACCTAAGATGTTGTAGCGAGCGCCTTCTACTGGATGGATAATGAAGCCTTTTTCTTCTAATTCACTGCGTAAACGAGATACCTCTGCTGTTGCTGCGTTTTGTTTTAATGTAATAATCATGATAATTCCTCCTTGTAAACTACAGTGAATAGTAGGGCTCACCATACGGGATAGCAAACAAAAAAGGGCTACCCGTAGTTTAATACGGGTAGCCCTTTTACTATTCTAAGCAACTAATAATGACTCAATCTTAATTAGCGTACCACAAATAGTTCCTTACCCGTACGTTGGATAAAGAACCAATAAAAGTATTGTTTTGTAGCTAGGCTAATTTGGTTAGTCATCTTTGGTTGCTCCTTTCTAAAAATTATGGGTATAGTATAAACCCAAATGATAAAATTATGCAACACCTAAAAATAAATTTCATGGAAGTTTTAAAAATACTAGGATTGATAAATTGGTTGAAATGCAGATGTAATAAGGCCTTTTGTATAAAAATGATTTTTGCTATTCATGACTAAATTGTAGTATAATGAGTTTATAAAGAGAGCCAATCAACGTGTCGGTAGCGTTAGGCTCATCTAAAATTTGGGTAAAAATGATGCGCCTAACGTGTTAGAGGTCTAGCCACCTCATTACGTTAGGCGTTTTCATTACCTTACTTAACTAAGGCAATGATAGTAACTACGGATAACAAAATTATGATAACTACATATGTAATTTCATGTTTTGTCATAGTATCACCACCTTTCGGTGATGAACCTAACTCACGTCAATTGACTCTCTTAGGTACAGTATAACAAAAATAATTTTACACAAATAGCGATATATGAGTAGCTGTGGAGGCTATATGGTTATTCAAATCTTAGATCACATTACTGATGAAATAAAACAAATACGTATTGATGTATTTATGAAGGAACAAGGCTTTACAGAAGAATTCGATGAAATCGATGAGACTGCAAAATTTGTTCTCTTGTCCATAGATGGTAAAGCAGCTGGTACTTGCCGATATTTTCCAAGTGACGTAGTCGGAGATGCACATATTGGTCGCATGGCAGTACGCAAGCTGTATCGTGGGCAACATTTAGGAACAAAAATTATGATGGCAGCAGAAAATGCTATTCGTAGGGATGGATATAAAACATGTTCCTTGTCTGCACAGGTACAGGCTAAGCCATTCTATGAATCCCTTGGCTATAAAGCGGAAGGGGAGGAATACCTTGATGAAGGGTGTCCTCATATTTTAATGAGAAAGCTTTTATAAGTCCTTGTATAATAAGAATAAGTAGATAGGTAGCATTAAATAAGTTGAATGTGCATATTATTTTGTTACGAGGTGAGAGTATATGAAACTAGCAGAGGCATTACAAGAACGAGCTGACTTAAATAAAAAAATTAGTGATTTGCGAGGGCGTTTAAATCAAAATAGTTTAGTACAAGAAGGGGAAACACCTAATGAAAACCCTATAGTGTTGATGCAAGAACTAGAAAAGGCAATTGCTAGACTTCAACAACTCATTAAAGATATTAATCTTACTAACTGTGCAACTATTGTTGAAGGGCGCTCTTTAACACAAATTATAGCAGAAAAAGAAGGTGCAATTATGCGTCTATCTGCATATCGTGCCTTAGCAGATAGTGCGAGTGCGATTAATTATCGTGCTCGTGGCTCGGAAATCAAAATGATAGCAACTATAAATGTTAGTGAATTACAAAAAACAGCAGATAGAATATCTAAGGAGATTCGTACATTAGATAATTTACTACAGTCAACCAATTGGACAGTTGATTTAATAGAGTATTAAGTATAAGTTGGTAATCAAGATAGGGTGGATACAAAGCCACGATTGCTTAATTCGTAAAAAGATGACATTTACATGTACGGGGCATTTAAGATATGTATCGTGTAGGCCCTTATTGTGTATAAATGTATAGTTATTTTTTATAATGTATTACCATGTGTCAACTGTTTTGATGAGGGTGGCTTGGGGATATAAAAAGGAAGCATTTCACTAAAGAATGTGAAATGCTTCCTTTTTTATATTATTAAAATGTTATAAGAAAGCTAATTATCCTTATTCTAAATTATCAAAATCAGATGCTGCTGCTCTTGATTATAGTTACATATGTACAACAATATATTTAATTTATAAATAAGGATATAAATTTTACTGTTTACTTAGAGAATTATGATATAATATAGGTGTATAAATAATAATCGTTATTTGATTGCATAGAATTTCTTAAGTAAGGAGATTTCATTATGACAGCAGAACAAAAAGCAGCTACGGCAGCAACAAGTTCTACCGCAGCTAAACCAACACCTGATCAAGGTACAGACTGGATAATTTGCCGTGTATGCGGATATATTGAGGAAGCTAAGTACAGGGATCAACCTTGTCCAGCATGTGGTTTCCCTCCAACAGTTTGGATGGATTACAAACCACGTCGCATTAATCCAACACGCGAAAAATTGCTAGATTTTCATTTTCATCCAATTGCGGTACATTTCCCAATCGTAGCAACAGTAGCTTCTTTCTTAGTACCTGTTATTGCTTTGTTGATTCCATCTATTTCCAATGTATTATTCTCTGCAATTTCATTAGCAGCCATGATTTTACCACTTCTCGTTATCATTGGTGGTATTTCTGGTTATTTTGGTAGTAAATTACGTTACAAAACAGGAACATCTAAAATCCCTAAAGCAAAGATTTACTTAACCATTATCTACTTTATTCTTTCCTGTGCACAAGCCTACATCGCTATCGCTGACGGTGTGAATGCTGATAACGCATGGATTATGATTGTTTTAGGTCTCGTGGCTTCTTTCTTTGCTGCCAAACTTGGTAAAATGGGTTCCTACCTATTTGCAGGTCGATTCGGCCCATATACAGCTGGCTAACAGTTATTAATTGAATAACCTTTATAAAGAAAAAAAGTGATTCTCACGATGGGAGAATCACTTTTTCTTTTATCTTTTTTGTTACTATTCTAAATCATCAAAATCGAATGCCGCTGCTTTTGTATAGTTTGTAACTTTTGCTTCGAAGAAGTCTGTTTTTGTACTATTCAAGTTAGAGAAGCTTTCGATCCATTCCATTGGATTATCCTTGATTTCAGGATATAGATGAGGCAAGCCGATTGCTTCTAAGCGGATATTGGCAAGGTATTTGATATAGCGTTCGATAAGAACATTGTTAAGGCCGAGGATTTTATCATCAGTGATGTATTGACCCCATGCGATTTCATTTTCTGCACCTTGACGAATCATGTCAGTGATTTTCGCTTCTAGTTCAGGAGTGAACAAGTCAGGGCGTTCACGACGTAACTCGCGGATGATGTTTTGGAACAATACAAGGTGAGTTACTTCGTCGCGGTTAATGTATTTGAAGATTGTAGATGTAGCTGTCATTTTACCTTGGCGTGCCAATGTGTAGAAGAAGCTAAAGCCAGAGTAGAAGTAAATACCTTCTAAGATATAGTTTGCAATGATTGTGTGAATAAGGTTTGCTTCGCTAGGATCATCGCTAAATCGTTGATATGCATCGGCGATGAAACGGTTACGTTCAAGCAATGTTTTATCTGTACGCCATTCGTCATAAATTTTGTCACGTGTAATAGGGTTCGTTACAGTATCCAAAATGTAGGAATAACTTTGAGCGTGAATTTCTTCTTGGAATGCTTGGATATTCAATAAGGATGCCACTTCAGAGGCTGTAATATAACGGCTCAAGTTAGGCAAGTTTTCAGATTGAATGGAATCAAGGAAGTTCAAGAACGCAATGATTTTGTCGAATGCACGGCGTTCGTAATCTGTTAAGTATGGGAATTGCTTAACGTCTTCATTCAAGGAAATCTCTTCAGGAATCCAGAAGTTGTTGAGCATTGTACGGTACATTTGGTTAGCCCAGTCGTACTTGATACGGTTCCATTCGCGAAGGTTTGTGGTATTGCCACCAATCATAGATTGCGTGCCACGTTCACCATGTTCGTTAAAGATCAGTTTTTTATCCATAGTAGGACTCCTTTATACAACGATGCGACCTATACTGCTATAGGTCGTCATCAGACTTATATACACATCTCGTATTAGGAGGAGCAGCTAGTGCACTCATCCATTTCAAGGGACTGGTTACGGATGTAGTAGATTGTTTTGATACCTTGTTTGTACGCCTCAATATAAAGGTCTAGAATTTCTTTCGCTTTCATTTGAGGAGTGATGTACAAGTTGAAAGATTGTGCTTGGTCAATATGACGTTGACGGACGCCACAAGCTTTGATGGACCATTGTTGGTCGATTGTATGCGCCTCTTTGTAGAGCCAGAATGTTTTGTTGTTCAAATCTGGAGCAGTTTTTGGTGTGAAAGAACCTTTCTTTTCTTCGATGAAGAATTTTTTAAAGATAGGGTCGATACCAGCTGTTGTATTCGCAATGTTGGAAGTAGAACCAGTAGGAGCTACGGCCATCAAGTAACCATTGCGGATACCGTATTTAGCAACGTCTGCAGCTAATTGTTTCCAACGATCAGATGTGTAGCCACGGCGTGTGAAGTATTCCCCAGTTTCCCATTCGGAACCTTTGAACGCAGGGTATGCGCCTTTTTCTTTCGCCAATTCCATGGACGCTTTGATCGCATAGTAAGCGATATTTTCGAACAATTTGTCCGCTACTTCGATGTGCTCATCAGATTCCCATTGGATATCGTGATTTACGAGGTAGTGGTGGTAACCAGACGTACCAAGACCAATAGCGCGGTATTTATCAGACGTCATGCGAGACTCTGGCACTGGCGCTTGGTTGATAGAGATAACATTGTCTAGCATTCGAATTTGAAGGGCAATATTTTCTTCTAACTCTTCGTCAGTAATACGGCCAAGGCTGATGGAGTTCAAGTTACATGTAACCATGTCACCTGTATTTGTTTTCGTAGTGATAGTACCGTCTTCGTTGATAATTTCTTCAGCAAGATTAGTGAAACCAACGTTTTGTGCGATTTCGTGGCACAAGTTGGATGCGTAAATCATACCTGCATGTTTGTTAGGGTTTGCAGCGTTTACAGTATCGCGGAAGAAGATGAACGGTGTACCAGTTTCAACAGCGGAGCGCATGATTTTTTTCATCATGTCTAATGCAGGTACTTCGATACCGTGTAAGTTAGGATCTTGTTCACATTCAAGGTAACGTTTTGTGAATTCCTTATTGTCATCAGTATCGTAGTAGTCTTCTAAGGCATAACCTTTTACAGCTAAGATTTCATGAGGATCGAAGAGGGTGAAGTTTTCACGGCCGATCATACGCTCCATGAAGATGTTTGGAACAGAGATAGCAGGGAAGATATCGTGTGCTTTGCGACGGTCATCACCGTTATTTGTACGAAGTTCTACAAATTCATAGAAGTCTTTATGCCAAATATCAAGTGTTACTGTAGCGCCACCTTTACGCTTGCCCAATTGGTCTACTGCAACAGCTGTATCGTTGTACAAGCGAATCCAAGGAATAACGCCACCAGAGGAGTTTTTGAAACCGCGGATATCGGAGTTCAATGCACGAACTTTACCAAGGTAGATACCAAGAGCGCCACCGTGTTTAGATACGCGAGAGAACTTGCTGTTTACGTCGTAAATGGACCATAAGTTATCATCTACACCAGAGATAAAGCAAGAGGACAACTGATGGAATGGTGTACCTGCATTTGCCAATGTAGGTGTAGCTGTTGTCATTTTTAACTGGCTCATCAAATCGTAGAATTTCTTAGCGTATTCTACTTTGTTTTCGCCCTCTACCAATGCCAAGTGCATAGCGATAGCCATGAAACGTTCTTGCGGTAATTCGTAGATTTCTTTGTTGAAGCCTTTTACCAAATAACGGTCAGCCAATAATTTAAGACCTTCGTAGTTAAAGAGGTAGTCGCGCTTAGGTTTGATGTAATCGCCTAACTCTTGCAATTCATCAGGTGTATATTCTGTAACGAAGAAGTCAGCGTATTTTTTTTCTTCTACAAGCATGTGTACAAGATTTGGGAAGTTGCCATAACCGAATGCTTTATAACGACGAGTGATAGCTGCTTCTTTATAGAGATCGAACAAGAAGAGGCGAGCTGCTACAAACTGCCAATCTTGGTTCATTTTATTAACTTGGTTGCCGAAGCCGTCGTCTTTTTTAGAGATAACCTTTTCGATAGCTGTTTGTACTAAAGTTTTTTGAATTTCTTTAGTAGTCATGCCATCAACGAATTGTAACTTCGCATCCAACTCCAATTCTAGTGGATCACAAGAATCTAACCCCAAACATGCGAAGGCAATCATACGTTTCGTTTTTTCAACGGATAAAGGCTCGAAATGGCCATCCCGTTTCTTGATCATAATCTCCATTACTGTTCCCCTTGAGTCTTAAAAGTAATAAAACTGTTAATCTAAGCATATATAAGATTAGACTGAAAAGTATAAAATATCTTTAAGTTAAGTCTAATCAGAAAAATAAGGAAACTACTATATGTTGTAGTTTTCCTATTGAGCTTATACATTATGTTACGATTATAGCTAAAAAATTCTATACATTCAATATTGACATTTAGAAATTTATAAATCTAGTATGCTTAAATTTATCGATATAGTTATAAATGCTAGAAAGTACTATATAAAGAGCATATATGATGATTTTGAATGATGTATCTCTTTTGTGAATAGTAAAATAGTACGTGGCAGTATATAAAATTCCGTTCTATATCGTTCTATATACTATTGTGATTTATTTTATTAAACGCCTGCTATATATGTCCTATAATAGATATATATATTAATTAGGAGGTAAGACATGAAGTCTATTGTTATATACTCATCCCTTACGGGAAATACTAAACAAGTGGCAGAGGCTATTACTAGTGTATTGCCTGCAGGTACACCATGTGTATCTATGAAAGAAGTGCCGTCCGATTTATCATCTTACGATCTTGTATTTGCAGGATTCTGGGTGGATAAAGGGACAGCTAATAAAGAGGCCCGTGATGTACTAGGCATATTACATAACCCTCACATTGCTCTGTTTGCAACAGCTGGCGTACCACCGCAAATGGCACATGCTAAGGAGAGCTTAATCAATGCAGCAAATTGTTTATCCGATGGCGTAGAGCCTGTAGGAACCTTCATCTGTCAAGGTAAGGTAGATCCTAAGGTTATCGAAATGATGTACAAGATGTTCCCGAAAGGGCATAGCCACGGTCAATCTGCTGATCGCGATGCACGTCACAAACAAGCTGCAGTACACCCAAATGAAGACGATTTTAAAGCGGCCCAAGACTTTGCTAAAGATATCCTTACAAAGCTTGGATAATAATAAGAGCAGTACCCCTGTGGGGTACTGCTTTTGTCATATTATATATGATGTTGTAATTATTACTATATTGTATTATATGCTTAATTATAAAGTACATTAAATTTAAGTTTACGTGTATCGAATTGGTTTATGAAGTACGACGTAATCAATAGCTTATATCCATTGCCTTCTATAACGACAGGATCGATAGCTGTTTTATCGACTGTAAGGAACTTATCATAAATATGATGCACCTCTGTCACACCGTTTGGTAGAGATACCTCTAAATCAAGGCCTTTGTTGAGGAACTTGAAGGAGATGGAGTCGAAGTTGGCAGATTCTACTTCGTATTCCTTAAGGTCTCTTTCGTAGACTATTAATTCGATGTTTTCAATGTATTTATCGTATCCTGCAATCGAAATAATCTTTGGTGCAGTTATAGCATCAAAATTAATATATTCAACTCGTCTGCCGTTTGTTGGGTTGGTATCTGGCAGTTTTAAATCATCTACAGGGACATATGGTGTGCCATAGTCCGTGAAGTTAGGATCAAAGGTAGCAGCTATTGGTAGGCTTGCATGCCATTCGCCATCGACTTTAGTATAGGTCACAAATTCACGATACGTTGTATAGCCTATGAATGGCGTTAAGAGAACAGTACCTAAGGCAAGAGCCATAACTGTTGTGTGTACCGATGGTTTTAAACCCTTCACAAGAGAGTATACATTGTGTACTAAGAAGATTAAATTGAATGCACTCACGTAAATCGTATTGAGCCAGAGCACTGGTTCATTAATCACACGTTTACCGATAAGAACTAAGCACAGTGTAGTTAGTGTAATAAACAAGAAGCATAGGATTTGCTGTGTTCTGCTACTTTCACTAGATCTAAAGCTAGCCAAGTAGAATAGGTAGAAAATGGCTACATACGGATAGTAGGTGTAGAAGAAACGCGTATCCTCTCGAAGCCCTAACAGGATAAAGACTAAATAGATATTAGCTAGAATGCCTGTAATAATGGACGCCTTAGGCAAGATGATGCCGAATACAACAGTAAAAAATGAGTTTGGTGCTGGCGGACCTGCGGGATCCTCTTTATAAGAACATACCATAGATAGACAAATGAATATATTAATGGATGCGAGTACCTTAAAAATGGTTTCTTCAAAGTTGAATGGTTGGTCCACGATGATGAAGAAGAACCATAAACTCATGATGATAACTATGTTATATAGCGTAGACGTAACAAGGGTGATGCCAATCCGTTTGATGCGGTTAATGATTTCACCGATGTAGTGTTCACCAGGCGATGTGAAATACAAGGCAATCATGGAGTACAGCCATAGGTACGATATATTTTCCGTAGCTAGTTCAATACCTCGCACGTAGCCGTAGCTTTCGTGAATCATATAAAGGCCAACGCTGATTCCGATACTTACTAAGGTATATAAAACGGAAAACTTTCGAGCCCTTGTTATATAGCTTTGTAATATAACGATAAAGAAATACAGTGAGTATAGCTTAATGTCGATTTCGGCAAACCAATCTTGTTCAATATACAACGGAGTACATGAAAATATGGCAATTAATGCCAGTAATATAGGCGACTGCGTTGCTAGGTCCCTCAGCGAAGACCATAAATGTTTAATGGCAAATTTCATAGATGTTCTCTCCCTCTATAAATATAAATATAAATACCTCTCTTATTATTAGTATACCTGTTTTCTGGTGAAAGCCCTATGAGGTTTTACATGCTTTTAAATATCCTTTACAATAACACTAAGAACTAGTTTTCAAAGAAAAGAGGTTATCACATGGAATTCTCTTATTTTTTACCTGTAAACATCCAATTCGGTTGGAATAAAGTAGATAATGTTGCTGATTTTGCTGCCCCGTATGGCAAGAAAGCACTTATTGTAACTGGTCGCAGTAGTGCCAAAAAATCTGGTTTATATGACCGGGTGGTAGCAAAGCTTGATGCAGCACATATCGGTCATGTATTGTTTGATCAAGTAGATGCCAATCCATTGACCACAACTGCCTTAGACGGCGCTGCGTTAGCTAAATCTGAAAGCTGTGATATGGTTATTGCTATCGGCGGTGGTTCCATCATGGACTGTGCCAAAGGGATTGCCTTTATGGCGGTGAATGAAGGCGATATTAACGACTATATTTTCAACCGTAAAGTTAGTGATAATGCATTGCCTCTTATTGTTATTCCAACGACTTGTGGTACCGGCTCTGAAGGCAACGGTTTTGGTGTTCTTACTAATCCTGAAACAGGTGATAAGAAATCCTTACGCTGCAATGCTATTGTGCCAAAGGTTTCTATTGTAGACCCTGCTGTAATGGGTACAATGCCACCTCATGTATTGGCATCTGTAGGCTTTGATGCACTATGCCACAACATCGAGGCCTATACCTCTAAAACAGCACAACCTTTCACCGATGCGTTAGCTCATTATGCTGTAACCTTATTAGCACAATACCTTGTACCACTATATAAACATGTGAAAGCGACGGCTGAAGGCAAACCAGAGGTTCTTAACGAAACTCAATTAATAAAGGCTTGGGAGGCCGTTACATTGGCTAGCACAATTGGTGGTATGGTTATCAACACAGCCGGTGTAACACTAGCACATGGTATGGAACATCCTGCCAGTGGCCTTAGAGATATTACCCATGGCGTAGGTCTTGCCGTTATTGAACCTGTTGCTGTGGAATACACATGGAGTGCAAACCCTGATAAATTTGACGCCTTGGCTCGTATATTCAACCACGGAGATGCCTCCGAACTAGGCGAAGCATTACGCTTGATTGTACATGACTTAGACCTTACTACAAACCTTACAGAATTAGGTTTTACGAAAAAAGACATTCCATGGCTTGTAGATAATGTATACGTTGTAGCTACAGGAAATATTGCTAATACAGTAGCTGAAATCAGTCGTAAAGATATAGAAGCGTTGTATAAAAAGATGTTTTAAGTGTTGAAGTTATTTTAAGTGTTGTCATAATAGGAGAGAGTTTTGTTCCAAGGATTTTATGGCCTACTAACAGTTCTGCTATGCGTGTTGTTTGTAATTGTAGTAGTGCTATTTAACATAGCCCCAATTACTTACATTGTTTTTGGCATAGCCATAGTATCGAGTGTATTTCTACAATATCGGCGGTTTAAGAAAAAGTCCATATCTGAAAGTGCCCATAGCCGATTGGCTTGTGCTTTGTTTATTGTCATAACCCTTAGTATATCTTGGCTCGTAGCTGATTGGGTTCAATATGATCTTAATACAACTGTTGATCAGTTTGAGGATTTTAAGTACAGTACAACTGATTGGAAACGAGGATGGCCTAATAATAAGGAATTACCAGAAGGTCTTACATCTCCTGAGCAGCTTCCAGAAGGTATTTATAAAGTATCTATGGTACGAACGGATGTTGCTTGGGCTACTGCATATCCTTATCGCTATGTAGTTTTAGAGGGAGATCCTAAAGTAATTGCTCAATATGAGGCAATCGCAAAACAATATGCAGCCTATACAGCGCAAATTGATGCGGATGATGTATTGCGTGATTTAGACACTGGGGAGAAAAAGCGTTTTATATCTCATCCTAACAGTTACCGCTTCATAGATAGTATTGAGGAGGAACCTCTAAACTTACCACAACGGAGTTTTATAGAGTGGTTACGCTTTGCACCTAGAAAAGAAACGAAAAAAGTGGTGAAGGACACATATAATTCTACTAAAAATTATAGACTATATGTATTTGTAGATGATGGGAATACAAAAAGGCCACATTTTGTGGAACTTTTGATTAGTAATGATGGGACACGGGCTGTGTTTTATCAATCAAAGTAATTGGATTGGGTATTGTTGTGGAGAACATAAATGCGACAGTGTTTAATGTATCTAAAGAAATTGTTTTTTGGCGCACCTTATAGAAAGAGTATATGGTTTTTTATAACTCTTTGGGTATTAACATTTCTGTTCTCGGATGAGATATCATATTCTGGGTTATACTATCTGATTTTGTTAGTAGCTACGATTGTATTGTTGTTTGAAAAATGTGAAGTAATTGATAGTGAGAAAGGTATACGAAAAAGATTTTTAACATATTTTTATGTAATCTTTTTTCTGTGTATGCTTCCTACATTAGCTGTTACTTTAGTATTTTCTGCTGTAGGGATATCCCATTATGATACACAACGATGGCACTTTACATGGCCTTCATCTAAGGCGGGGTATATTCCGTCTCCATTACAAGCACCTAAGTTTTTACCTGAGAGTTTGAAAGTGATTTCTTCTGCTGAAGTAATTGGAATGGGAGGGAATCAAAGCTGTTTAGTATTAGATGGTGATAAAGCAACGATTTCAAGGTATGAGGAAACTGTTAAATCTAATGCTTGGTATTCGTTTATAAATGGCAGGGATAAAGATACTACAGTTGAAGTACTTAATTCGTTTACATATCCAAAAAATAAAAATGTATTGGTTAGTGACATAAAGAATTATTATGAGATTATCACTATTCAACGACAAAACTGGAAATTATTTCCCTGGTTAATTGATGGCAGCCAGAGTGTCGGTGATGATCCTAATGAAGATTTTTATTATAGCACTCGAGTATCAGCTGAGAAATATGTAGTATATGTTGTTTACCATAACTTTGATCATGACCAGCCAAGAGTGATTTACTTTATGTTTAATCCGGAACGAACGCGAATGATTACTGTAGATATAGATATGTATCATTAGAGTTGGGCAGAGTTTGTATATAAAATTTGGAACAAAGGGGCTGTTTTGTTACAGCCCCTTTGATGATTCTACAAGTATTAAAAGGTACAATACTAGTAGAGATTGAAGTTGATTGTAGTGGTTGTTATAAAGCTAAGGAGTTGTATTGTGAAAAGAATATATTCATACATTGCTGCACTGTTAATGCTAAGTCTTATGGTTTCACAAGTACATGCAAAAGAGCAGGTTACTCAAAGTGATATTTCTGGTAGTGCTAAAGAGAAGTGCGTTAGTAGTGAACAAACTAATGATAAGATTGAAGCTGATTTACAAAGACATTTGGAAAGAATGAAGGCAGAGGACATAGCTAAGGGGTATTTACGTGAAGAAAAAACGTATGCTGAAGAAGTTAGTTTAGTTCGGGGCAGATTGTATCATTCAACGGATAAGCTCATTCATGATGAGAAAAAGACTACTCTTTTATCGTATCCAGTGGGAAGGAAGGTTCCTTGTAAGAAGAGTTTAAAGGATATAGATTCATATACAGACACAATTACTCGTAAAGGCATGACATTCCGCATTCCAAAAGGTGCAGAGTTGAAGATGTTCTATATGTTAGATAACAATATTTTTATAGAGTATGAGATAGGAGATATTTGGTATTCTATTCAGATTATTCCTTTAGATGTAGATCATCCTGATAGTAAAGATATAGAAAACAAAGTACTTGTAGATAAAGAGTATAATTTCTATCACACATTGCAAGTATATTGGCGTATGTGGGGAATCTTTGATGAGTTACAAAATCCTACTTATTCAGCGGTATGGAATAATGGATTGCCTGGAATGTTAGTGGATTCATACAATCCAGATAAGAAATCTAATTTACTATTTGCTGCATATGATGGACGGTATGCTGTATTTAATCAGCTGGTATATAATCCAAGTACGAGTCCTTTTACTCATGAGCAGTTAAGAAACACGATTGAATATTTTGATTCTAATAACAATCCAGAGTTTAAGGCTAAAAAGCATAGATTATTCCCTGATGAGAGGATAATTCGTATATATGAGTACTAGTACAAACCTCACATTACTAGATATGAGTTTTGTGTTATACTTCTATATAGAATAATATCGAATTAATAGAAGGCTAGTTGGCATATTCTGTGCAGACTAGAGATTAGAATGAAAGATAAGTCAGTATTACCAATTGAGGAACAATTAAATAGATTTCTTCAACCAAAATGCCTGATCCCTGGTGGCCTAGGCTTGTGGGAGGATTATTTCCGCAAGATTTGTAAGGCTTGGGGCGAGATTAGTGGTGAAATTCGACCTCAGCATATCATATTTTCTGCCGATAATGGTTGTAATATGGAAGGCTATGTAGGTTATAACTATGAGGTAACGCAAAAGCAGTCGCGTAATATGCTCTTGGGTCGCTCGTCGGCGACGCAATTTTGTAACTTTAATAATATTCCCTATGAGGTTGTGGACGTAGGGATTGCCTCAGATGATGGCATCGGAGTGGATCGCAAGGTCGCAAAGGGGACAAAGAATATATTAAATCATCCTGCTATGACTGAGGATGAATTTAATCGTGCCTTTCAAGTTGGCTATGAACGGGTACAACATTATGTAAAGCAAGGGATAAATCTTTTTTCCTTTGGTGAAATGGGACTTGGTAATACGACGACTTCTGCCTGTGTGTTGTCTGCCTTAACTGGAGCTGATCCCACTGAAACAGTAGGACCTGGTTCTTGGCCGAATAAACCAGATTTGATGAAACGAAAAATTGGTTTTGTGCGCGCTGTATTAGATAAGCATAAGACTAGTATCGTTTCTGTCAGTGAAGTTGAAAGAGTTCGTAAAATCGTAGCCCATGTAGGGGGCTTTGATATTGCAGCTATTCTTGGGGCTATGCTCGCTTGTGTTGAGTTTAAAAAGCCCTTTGTCATTGATGGCTTTATTACAGCTGTATCAGCAGCTTGTGCGGTACATATGAATGATTGTGTTAAGGATTATGCATTGCCATCTCATAACTCTCGAGAAAAAGGCACAGAGCTAGCTTTAGCAGAGTTAGATATTACACAAGACATGGTTCCTATTCAAGCACAAATGTCGATGGGGGAAGGCACGGGGGCCATCTTGATGGTACAAATGCTCAAAACTACACAGCATATGTTTGTAAACGTAGGGACCTTTGCAGATTTGATGAAATTATAAGGAGAAAGAATGGAACTAAATAAATACTTTGATATACATTTTGAGCGCGCTGATGATGCAACTATTGCTAAAAGGTTGATAGGTGGGGCTAAGATTAAGGGACCTGCGTTGGTTACCCTGATTCTCTCCATATTTATCGCCTCTATTGGGTTGAATATGAATAGTACGGCAGTTGTTATTGGTGCTATGCTTATATCACCGTTGATGGGACCTATTTTAGCAACTGGTTTTGGCTTTGCTACGCTTAATTTTACAGTTGTAAAAAGCGGTATTTTAAGATTGTCCTTACAGGTTACGATTGCTGTTTTGGCATCTGCTTTATATTTTTATATTTCTCCCGTTCAGGCGGCTACATCTGAACTATTAGCACGTACAGAACCGAATATTTTTGATGTATTCATTGCTATATTTGGTGGGTTAGCTGGGATTATTGGGCAAACGCGTAAGACCTTAGATAATGTTATACCAGGTGTTGCGATTGCGACTGCACTTATGCCACCACTATGTACGGCAGGATATGGACTGGCTAATGGAAATTGGCACTATTTCATTGGGGCTGGCTATCTATTCTTTATAAATGCATTTTTCATCTTCTTTGCAGCTTTTATTGTTTTAAAGGGTGTATATAGTTTGCCATTCCATAAACAAGCAGAAGAGGTTAATCGTCGTAACCAGCTAATATTTCTCGTGATTGGTCTTATTATGGCTATACCAAGTATTTATGCAGGCTATGATATGACCATCAAGTATTCTGAGTCAAATCATATGGAGCAGTTTATTAAGAATGATATTAATCAAGAGGGACGTCGACAAGTGATTGATTATTCACTGGATCAAACGAATAAGCTAGTAAACATAGTAGTTATAGGAGCTCCTGTGACTTCAGAGGAGCAAGCCCAGTTGGATGACAAGTTACAGAAAGATGAGTACTTGCAACCTTATACATTACGATTTGTTAATAGCGTAGATGAGCAAAAATCTACTATGGATAAGACGAACTTGAATAAATCTTCAGAGAATCTTGGAACATATAAAAACTTGATTAATCTGTACCAACCGACTTATCAATTAGTAAGTGAAACTATAAATACTATGAAAACGACAGAAGCTGAAGCAAAGGCGTTATTCCCGTTTGTAAGCAAAGTGGAAGGCATGCCTTTAATAGATAATCTAGAACAGCCTAAAGCGAGTCGATATATGGTGATTATTCATACTACATCTACTATATCTGATGCAGATTTGAAACGAATAAAAGCTTGGTTAGAGGCTAAATTATCAGCACCTGTAACTATTTCTGTGGAGCAAACAATGTCAACTCAATAAGTTGATTTTTTGATTTTGATTAGATTGTTTATTATATAGAGCGATATTTATAACGGTACTAAGTTTGATTGAACTTATTAGGTATATTACCTAGTAGTACGGGGAATCAGCTTAGTACCGTTTTTATGTACTTGGCATAGCTAAATGTAATTACTCTTATCTTGCTATAGATTAAAGTTATATTAATATATATATATAATCTATTATACGAGTAGGAATTAAATTGATATACTTACTACATCGAAAATATTAAATAATCAAATGTAGATACATGATAAGAAAAATAGATTTATTATAATATCTACGAATGTTGTATACGTATGAGTCCTCGTCCGAGATGTAGGTTTTCATCGTAGATAGGAGGATTACATGAAAAAATGGTTAGCATTAGCAGCGACGGCCGTACTGGGTGCGTCCTTATTGATTAGTGGTTGTGGCTCTTCCACAAATAACGCGAGCTCTAGTGGCTCTAAAGAGGTATTAAAGGTAGCAGCAAATCCTGTACCTCATGCTGAAATTTTAGAACAAGTTAAACCTATTTTGGCTAAGGAAGGTGTAGACTTACAAATCGTTGAATTTACAGACTACATCCAACCAAATATGGCTCTATCTAGCCATGAGGTAGATGCAAACTTCTTTGCAAACGTACCTTACCAAAATAACTACAATAAAGATCATGGTACAAACTTTGTAAGCTTTGCACCAGTTCACATCGAACCATTGGCTATCTACTCTCAAAAAATTAAAGATTTGAAAGACTTGCCAAATGGCGCAAAAGTAGCAATTCCATCTGATCCAACAAACAGTGCTCGTGCACTTCTCTTGTTGCAAAGTGCTGGTCTAGTAACATTGAAAGATCCAACTGGTTTGACTAACACACCATTTGATATAACTAGCAATCCTAAAAATATTCAAATTACTGAGTTAGAAGCAGCTCAAATTCCTCGTTCCATCCAAGACTTAGATGCAGCAGTAATCAATGCTAACTATGCGTTGCCAGCTGGTCTTAATCCTACAAAAGATGGCTTATTCGTAGAAAAAGCTGACTCTCCATATGCAAATCTTCTTTCTGTTAACCCTGGTGATGAAAATAAACCAGCTATCCAAAAATTAGCTAAAGCATTACAATCTCCAGAAGTTAAGAAGTTCATCGAAGAACACTACAAGGGAGCTATCATCCCAGCGTTCTAATTGATCGTTAATAACATATGTATCTGATACAATACCTTCTCATGACAAACTCTATAGATACGAAAAAGGCGTAACACCAATGGTGTTACGCCTTTTTTATTATATTACGCATCAATTGGTTTTGCATATTTTTTTCGATATGAATGTGGTGTTTCAGTGGTAGCCATTTTGAAAATTTTACAGAAATAACTAGTTCTGTTATAGCCCAATGTTTTACTGATCTGATTAATTGTTAGTTGGGAATATACTAATAGTTTTTTTGCTTCTTGTATGCGCAATAGTGTTATATATTGCACTACTGAAAGTCCCGTATCATCTTTAAAAATCTTAGAGAAGTAGGACTCACTTAAATGAATATGTTCCGAAATCCTTCTGAGCGACACTCGTTTGCTCAGATTTTTTTCTATATATAACATAGCCTTTCGAATTTCTGGACGATTAATAGGTCGTTCAGACTCCACAAAGTCTGGCAATTGTTCATAAGGCATCTCTTCTGCTATGGCATCGTTAAATGGGAAGTAGTGTTCTACCAAAATCCGTAAAACCTTTGTAGCACTGTAAATTTGTTCGGCTGTCAAAACTGGTAAGGTCCGATATAAGGCTCGAAGTTTGGTGTCATCATGCCAATCGGTTTGGGTCGGAAGAATAGGTTTGATCGTTGTATCTTCTGTTTTTGTTTGTCCTGCCATGATGAAGCCTAAGATGGCGCCATCTTTCATGATGGGCACAGAGAAATCTATAAGGCCCATGTGACAGCGATACGGGCAGGATGATAGTTCTTTTGTAGCATCTAGGCCACCATATAAGTCGCATTGATTGCAGCGCTTGGCATAGATTGGATTGCGCCTTACGACCTTACAAAATGGAGAAAAGTTATATTCTTGAGATAACACTTTTCCACGATTATTAACAAAAATAGCAGCAATCTTTGTTATGTTTGTGAAATCGCGCATGATTTCATTGATAAGCTTAGTATCTTCATTCGTACAAATCATGGTAAAACCTCCAATCACAAATGTGTTAAGAGGGCTAGTAAGCACACCGCTAAATAGCTCTACTTGCTCTCTATCTAAAGGGTAGGCTCTAAACCTGAGAAAAGAGAAAAGTGACATACCACCTAAAATTCATATACCTATAAAATTACGTTATTTCTTGCTTCTATATGTATAAGTATAACAGGATTGTCGTATTTTAGTAATAGAAAAATCGCATTTTACGAATATACATAAAAAAGTTGCATTTAATAATTTTTATAATAAAGATAGATAAAAGCCTTATAGTACATGTATTTAGAAAGGATTGAGTCCGATGGGTTGTGACTGAATAGCAAGGCATGCTCTATAGTAATATATGGTGTACAGAATTTAGGGTTGCATACATATGAATGATTAAAGAAATGATAAAAAATATAAAATGGTATACCGCAACATAGTTTTCTGTACATAGATACTTTCATTATACGTATGGAGGGTATTATGGCGACAACATGTGGATTAACTGAATTTGTAGGGACTAGTAAAACTGGTGATACTATTGGTCTCGTAATTGCTAACGTAGATCAACAAGTATTAGATGCGATGAAACTAAAGAAAAAATATCGTTCCATCGGTATTTTAGGTGCTCGTACTGGTGCAGGCCCACACATTATGGCTGCTGATGAAGCAGTAAAAGCAACCAATACTGAAATTGTTAGCATTGAATTACCTCGCGATACTAAAGGTGGCGCAGGTCACGGTTCTCTTATCATCTTTGGTGGTGATGATGTATCCGATGTTAAACGCGCTATTGAAGTGGCATTAGCCGAAGTGGAACGTACTTTTGGCGATGTATACGCAAACGATGCTGGTCATATTGAACTTCAATATACAGCACGCGCTAGTCATGCAGTAAATGCAGCATTTGGCGCTCCTGAAGGTAAAGCCTTTGGTCTTATCGTAGGTGCTCCAGCAGCTATTGGTGTAGTTATGGCCGATGTAGCTGTCAAATCTGCAAACGTTGATGTAATCGGTTATGCATCTCCTTCTGCAGGTACAAGTAATTCTAACGAAGTAATTTTACAGATTTCTGGCGATTCTGGAGCTGTACGACAAGCGGTTATTTCTGCTCGTGAAGTAGGTAAACAATTGCTCGGTACGATGGGTGACGAACCAGTGAACGGAGCCCCTTCCTATATCTAATCTGAAAGGATGGTATGCCCTATGAAATCAAAACGTTTCGAAGTCTTAAGTCAACGTCCTGTCAATCAGGATGGTTATGTAAAGGAATGGGTAGAGGAAGGTTTTATAGCCATGGAATCTCCTCAAGATCCAAAGCCTAGCCTCAAAATCGAAGGTGGTCGCATCGTTGAACTCGATGGTAAACGTCGCGAAGATTTTGATCTTATCGATACATTTATTGCAAATTACGGTATCGTTCTCGATGGTGCTCAAGAAGCGATGGCAAAGGATTCAAAAGAGATTGCTAATATGATGCTTACACCATCAGTACCTCGTGAAGAAATCGTTAAGATTTGTAAATCTATTACTCCAGCGAAAATGTTGGAAGTTGTTTCTACTATGAACGTTGTTGAAATGATGCAATGTATGCAAAAAATGCGTGCTCGTCGTACAATGGCTAACCAAGCCCATGTAACGAACGTAAACGACAATCCAGTGCAAATCGCAGCCGATGCTGCGGAAGGTGCACTTCGTGGGTTCGCAGAAGAAGAAACAACAGTAGCCGTTGCTCGTTACGCACCACTCAATGCGATTAGCTTACTCGTAGGCTCTCAATGTGGTCGACCAGGTGTATTGACACAATGCTCCTTGGAAGAAGCGACAGAATTGGAACTTGGCATGCGCGGCTTTACAGCCTATGCAGAAACAATTTCCGTATATGGTACAGAAGACGTATTTACCGATGGTGATGATACACCTTGGTCTAAAGGATTCCTCGCATCTGCTTATGCATCTCGTGGTCTTAAAATGCGCTTCACCTCTGGTACAGGTTCTGAAGTACAAATGGGACAAGCAGAAGGTAAATCTATGTTGTACCTTGAAATCCGCTGCCTATATATTACAAAAGGCGCTGGCGTACAAGGTATTCAAAATGGTTCTGTAAGCTGTATCGGTATTCCAGCAGCTGTACCTTCTGGTATCCGCGCTGTATTAGCAGAAAACCTTGTAGCAGCTATGCTCGACCTAGAATGTGCATCTAGTAATGACCAAACATTCAGTCATTCTGATTTGCGTAGAACAGCTCGTACATTGATGCAATTTGCACCAGGTACTGACTTTATCTGCTCTGGTTATAGCTCTACACCAAACTATGACAACATGTTTGCTGGCTCCAACTGGGATGCAGAGGACTATGATGACTGGACAGTTATTCAACGTGACCTTAAGGTAAATGGCGGTCTTATCCCTGCTCGCGAAGATGAAGTTGTAACGGTTCGTAATAAAGCGGCTCGTGCACTACAAGCTTTGTTCAAAGCATTAGGCTTGCCTCCAATTACAGATCAAGAGGTAGAGGCTGCTACATATGCAAATGGCTCTAAAGATATGCCTCCTCGCGATAAGGTTGCAGATATTAAAGCGGCTCAAGACTTGTTAAACCGCGGTGTTACAGGCGTTGACTTTGTAAAAGGCTTAGCTAAAGAAGGTCATCAAGATGTAGCACAAAGTATTTTGAACTTATTAAAACAAAAAATCTCCGGCGATTACTTACAAACATCGGCCATCTTTGACCGTGATTTCAACGTTATCTCCGCGATTAACAATAGAAATGACTATCAAGGTGTTGGCACAGGTTATCGTGTGGAAGGTGAAGATTGGGAACGCATTAAAGATATTCCAAACGCCATTGATCCACGGGATATATAAGGAGGTGTCATGATGGCTGAAATTAACAGAGATGTATTACGTTCTATTATCCTAGACGTTTTACAAGAAATGGGTGGTGTTCATGAAGTACCACAATTCAAGGCTAGTGCTGGTAAAAGCACAACACCAAGTGCGGCTCCTAGACATGAAGATCCAACTGGTGACGATAGCTGGCTCCAAACTGGTGGTCCTGCACAACCTGGTACAAGCGCAGATGAAGTAGTTATTGCTGTTGGCCCTGCCTTTGGCCGTAGTCAACGACAAACTATCGTTGGTGTACCGCATCAAGAGGTAATTCGCCAATTAGTAGCTGGTATCGAAGAAGAAGGTTTAAAAGCTCGTGTAATTCGCGTGTATCGTTCCTCTGACGTAGCGGCCGTAGCCGTTGAAGGCGATTCTATTTCTGGATCTGGCGTATGTATTGGTATTCAATCTAAAGGTACTACTTTGATTCACCAACGCGATTTACAACCACTTTCAAATTTGGAATTATTCCCTCAAGCACCGCTATTAACAGCTGAAACATACCGTGCTATCGGTAAAAATGCTGCTAAATATGCTAAGGGCGAATCCCCAACACCAGTACCAACATTGAACGATCAAATGGCTCGTCCAAAATACCAAGCATTATCTGCATTGCTTCATATCAAGGAAACTAAGCATGTAGTAAAAGGTAAGCCAGCTGATGAAGTTCGTGTCACTGTATAAGGAGGTTTACTATGGCTAACGAATTAGAAGCCTTAATTCGGCAGATCGTATCTGAAATAGAAGGGGCGAAAGGTAGTACAACACAGTATTCAGCGCCTCATACACCATCTACAACTAATACAGTAGATAGAGTAGTTACAATCGAAGATTATCCGATTGCTAAAAAACATCCAGAATGGATTGATCTTGGTCAAGGTCGAGACTTAAGCCATATTACGATGGATAACGTAATGGCCGGACATATCACAATGGACGATTTAAAAATTTCTCCATCTATTTTAAAAGCTCAAGGTCAAATTGCTAAGGCTGGGGGCCGAGATCAAATTGAACTCAACTTCTCTCGCGCTGCAGAAATGACGAAGGTAAGTGATAAACGTTTACTTGAAATGTACAATGCACTTCGTCCATATCGTTCTTCTAAACAAGAACTGTTAGATATTGCTAGCGAACTTGATGGTTTAGGGGCTCCAATTTGTGCAAACTTTGTACGAGAAGCTGCAGAAAATTACGAACGTCGTAAAAAACTTAAAGGTGATAATTAACCTATAGGAGATGTCATTATGAAACGAATTGTTGGCATCGATATCGGAAACTCTACAACAGAAGCGGCCTTGGCCGAAATTCATAGCAATGGCGAGGTAAAGTTCTTATCTTCTGCAATCGCTAGTACCACAGGTATTAAAGGAACACGCGAAAATATCGTAGGTCTCATGGATGCCCTCAAGTCGCTAATCAGGTCTGCTAATCTTACTCTACGAGACATTGACTTAGTTCGTATTAATGAGGCTACACCAGTTATTGGTGATGTAGCCATGGAAACGATTACAGAAACCATAATTACAGAATCTACCATGATTGGTCACAATCCTAAAACTCCAGGTGGTTTAGGCCTTGGCGTAGGCTATACAGTTCCCATTGAGCAACTGATTGATAAGCCACAAGGTCAGCCATACATCGTGGTAGCTCCAAAGATTATCGATTTTGAATTGGTAGCACAGCTAATTAATGCGTACTGTAAGCGAGGTTATGATATTCGAGCTGCCATCCTTCAAGCCGATGACGGCGTACTCGTTAACAATCGATTGGATCATAAAATTCCTATCGTAGACGAGGTTGCGTATATCGATAAAATCCCAATGGGCATGCTTTCTGCGGTAGAGGTTGTAGACCCGGGGCAAGTGGTATCACAATTATCAAATCCTTATGGAATTGCCACTGTATTTGAGCTTTCACCAGAGGAAACAAAGAATATTGTGCCTATCGCTAGAGCTCTTATCGGAAATCGCTCAGCTGTAGTTATCAAAACACCGGCAGGGGACGTTAAGGAGCGGGTAATACCGGCAGGATCCATCATTGTTATGGGGAATGACCGAACTGTATCCGTCGATGTATCTGCTGGGGCAGAGAGGATTATGAAAACCCTCGAATCGGTTCATCCTATCGATGATATCAGTGGTGAAGCAGGTACGAACGTAGGTGGCATGCTTGAAAAGGTTCGCCTTACAATGGCGCAATTGACGAATAAATCACCCCGAGATGTATTCATCCAAGACTTGCTAGCCGTAGATGTAGCTGTTCCTATCAATGTAAAGGGTGGCCTTGCAGGTGAATTCTCTATGGAACAAGCCGTAGGTATTGCCTCCATGGTTAAGTCAGATCATCTACAAATGGAAATCATTGCAAAGCAGGTTGAAAAAGAGCTAGGCGTTCCTGTTGAAATCGGTGGCGAAGAGGCTGAATCAGCTATCTTAGGCGCTTTGACTACACCGGGGACAGCCAAACCAATGGCCATACTCGATTTAGGAGCAGGCTCTACCGATGCATCTATCATCAATCAAGAAGGAAAAATTAAGGCCATTCATCTTGCAGGTGCAGGAAATATGGTAACAATGTTAATCAACTCCGAGCTTGGTTTAGAGGATATGCATATTGCGGAATCTATTAAACGAGATCCATTGGCTCAAGTACTCAGTGTATATCACATTCGTCACGAAGATGGAACGGTGCAGTTCTTTAATGAACCACTTCCGGCAGCATTGTTTGGCCGCGTTGTTATTGTCACTCCTGATGGGCTTGTTCCTGTAGAGCGAGATATCCCACTAGAAACGATTAAACGTGTTCGTCAAACCGCCAAGAAACGGGTGTTTGTAACAAATTCTCTTCGTGCTTTGGCATCTGTTAGTCCTACTCATAATGTGCGAGATATACCATTCGTAGTTATCGTAGGTGGTTCTGCATTAGACTTTGAAATTCCTCAACTCGTCACCGATGCACTTTCACAATATGCATTAGTAGCAGGTCGAGGCAATATTCGAGGCGTTGAAGGTGCACGTAATGCGGTAGCAACAGGTTTGGTATTATCCTATGCACAGAAGGGAGGCCTATGATGGACCAAAGTATCATCAGCAAGCCAACCATATTGCTATATGCTACACAGCATATCAGTGAGGATGTACTAAAACCCGTTCTACATGGTATTGAAGAGGAAGGTCTACCAGTTGTCATTGAGTCCCACAGTGGTACGCATATGGCATTGGCTGATCTAGCATCTCGTAATTCCGCTTTATCTGTAGGTATAGGCGTTGATGAACAGGCTATTGTATTGACCTATAAAAATATACCAGCGCATCAATTTATCTACCGACTCAGTGGTTACAGTCAATATCCGGATAGCTTACGTACTTTAGGTGTCAATGCAGCTCGCCTTGTAAAAGGAAATCCTTTTGTTTCTGATGAACAATTGGAAGTGGCCTTTTAAATACAATTAACTTGAGAGGTGGTGCATATGGCTATTTATACGAAAACCGGTGATGCAGGTACAACAGCTCTTTTTGATGGCACACGGGTACCTAAAAATTCACTTCGTGTGGACACATATGGAACCTTTGATGAATTAAATGCACAGGTTAGTGTATGTGAGAAATTAGTCGTCTCACCAGACAATAAACATGTGCTTCACACATTACAACATCAGCTCTTCCGCTTATGTGCGGAGGTAGCAACGCCTCATGTAGAAAATCTTAGTGAAAGCAGCAATTTGATTTCACAACAAGATATTAGCGATTTGGAACGTTTAATCGATGACTATACAAAGCGATTGCCACAGCAACATAGCTTTATATTAAGCGGTAATTATTTATCTGCTGCAGAGCTACATGTGGCTCGCACAATCTGTCGTCGCGGTGAACGGTTACTTATTAGCTTAGGTTCTGTAGAACCAATTCGCGATGAGGTTCGAAAATTTATAAATCGATTATCTGATGCTCTTTATATCATGGCTCGTATGGAAGACTATGTGCAATTTGTAGAAACAATTGTAGAGCGCGTAGCAGAACGTGTTAAGAACAGTCATGCTGAAGTACTGGCGGAAACGAATCGGAGCTTATGGCATATGGGGCATACTACTGAAAATGGAGTTAGTTATATGGCAACTAGAACAAAGCTAGAAGAAATTATGACGAAACTTTCACAAGCAGCCATGGACTATGCTCAGTCCATAGGTGTACCTATCGTTGTATCTATAGTAGATGCAAAGGGTGTATTAATGTATTTCCATCGTATGTCAGATGCATTGCTCATCAGCAACGATATCGCACAGGCAAAGGCGTATACTGCAGTAGCTCTCAAAGCGGCAACTCATGAAGTACATCAAAGTGCACAGCCTGATGGCGATCTATTCAACATTGAATCCATGGTAAATCGTAAAATCTGTACCTTTGGTGGAGGTTATCCGATCATCATCGACGGAGAAATTGTCGGTGGTTTCGGCATTAGCGGTGGCACTGTGGCAGAAGATATGGACATTGCATCTCATGCATTACAATCTTTGTTAACTCGATGAGGTGAAAACAATGGACGTAACGCAAATGTATATTAGTGAGTTTGTTGGTACTGCCGTTCTAATTGCATTTGGTAACAGTACAAATGCATCAATTTTATTAAAGAAAACCATCGTTAGTATTTTTGGAACTAACTGGTTACACATTATCTTTGGATGGGCCTTTGCCGTTTCCTTTGGTGTATACGTAGGTATTACACTTGGTGGGCCTGGCCACTTGAATCCAGCAGTTACCTTTGCCCTTGCTGTGGCAGGTATATTTCCTTGGGATCAAGTTATTCCAATGTCTATAGCGCAAATTGCAGGTGGTTTTACTGGTGCTGCTATTGCTGCACTGTTCTATTATCCACACTTTAAAGTAACAGGTCCTGACGAAGGGAACTGCGTAGGGATTTTTGCAACAGGTCCAGCAATCGATAATAAACCTTTCAATTTGATATCTGAAATTATAGCTACGTTTATGTTTATGCTAGCTATTCTCTGCTTAGGTAAAATGGCTGATGGTTTAGCACCTATGGTCATTGGTATCTTGGTAGCATCGATTGGTATGTCCTTTGGTGCAACTACTGGATATGCGTTAAATCCAGCGCGCGACTTTGGTCCACGGTTAGCGTATTTCTTACTACCGATTCCTAATAAGGGAACTGCAAACTGGCAATATGCGTGGGTACCATTTATTGGCCCATTGATTGGGGCGGGCTTAGCCGTATTATTCTTCCAATTAGTGGCACCTTAACTCTAGCTAGAGTATATAAGACAAAACGAATGATAGTTTGTCAGGATAGTTTAAAGAATACATGTTGAATTAGGAGGAGATTATATGGCCTTTCAAGAGGTAATTGATGCAAAACAGCGCATCATACAAGAATTTGTACCCGGAAAGCAGGTTACGATAGCCCATGTTATTGCCAATCCTAAGCCAGATTTATTTAGAAAAATGGGGCTCGAGGAAAAAGGACGAAATGCCATTGGGATTCTTACTATAACACCTGGCGAAGGGACCATTATTGCAGCCGATATTGCAAGTAAATCCGGTGATATCGAAATCGGTTTCATCGATAGATTTTCGGGGGCACTTCTCATAACTGGTGATGTATCTGCTGTTGAATCTGCATTGCGCAGTGTAATTGAAGGTCTGCAACGCATATTAGGCTTTTTCCCGACGGATTTAACAAGATCCTAATGAAAGGGTAATTATGAGTACCGAAAAGAAAGAAAAGCGTATCCTCCTAGTAGGCCGTAGCGGTTGTGGCAAGACTACATTGGCCGATACGATTACGCATGGCTCGGCTACGTATCATAAGACACAAGCTATAACGCGGGTGGGAAACTTCATTGATACCCCTGGAGAATATATGGAAAATCCTAATTACTACCGAGGCATTATCTTGCACGCCTATGATGCGGATTTAGTGATTTTCATGATCCCCGCAGGTGATGAAACAACTATATTCCCACCAAACTTTGGAAACTCCTTAAATCGCGAGGTTATAGGGGTTGTATCAAAGGTGGATACGGGTAAAGATGTTGAGGCGCCTCGGCGCAATCTTAAACTAGCGGGAGCCACTAATATTTTTGAAATATCAGTTCACGACGAAGAGTCGTTAAAACAATTATGTAACTACATATACGGTTAGTTGAAAGAAGGTTTTTCCATGGACAAAGTGTTTGAAGAACAACTTAATCAATTTATTTTAAATAAGGCGATCATTCCAAAAAGCTTGGGTCTATGGGAACGATATTTCAAAAAAATGTGTCTCGCGTGGCAAGATATGAAACCTGAGATTCAGGCTCAGCATATTATCTTTTCTGCAGATAATGGTATTTCCGTAGATGGCCTAATCGGTTATAACTATGAGATTACTCGTAAACAGTCTCAGAATATGATTGATGGTAAAAGTGCAGTTGCTAATTATTGTATCTTTAACCATATTCCTTACGAAGTGGTAGATGTAGGCATTGCTTGTCCACAAGGTATTGGGGTGAATCGAAAGGTTGCTCAAGGCACAAAGAATATATTAGACGGTGCTGCTATGAGCGCTGAAGAATTTGACCTAGCGTACCAAGCGGGATATAACCGCGTTGTCTACTACGCAGAATCGGGTATCAATCTATTTTCCTTCGGAGAAATGGGTGTTGGTAATACCACAACTTCAGCAGCTGTCTTGAGTGGTCTTACAAAACTAGACCCACGGATAACCGTAGGTCCTGGATCTGGTCCTGATGAAGAGGCGTACATGAATCAAAAACGAGAGTTTGTACGTACTGCACTATCTAATCATAAGGGGCACTTAAACAGTCCAAAGGAGGTAATCAGCCGCGTAGGTGGATTTGATATAGCCGCTATTACAGGCGCTATGGTAGCTTGTACAGACCTACATATTCCATTTGTAATCGATGGATATATTACAGCAGTTGCTATGGCTTGTGCTACGCAAATGAATGGAGAGGCTCCATTATATGGCATTCCATCTCATTATTCTCGTGAAGTAGGGATGGCGGCAGCATTAGCCTATGCAAATATTCGTCTTGATGAAGTTCCAATCCATGGGCAAATGGCATTAGGTGAAGGAACTGGTGCAGTATTAATGGTACAACTGCTTAAAACAGCACACTTTGCCTTTATGAATATAGGCACTATGGTGGAACTATTAGAAAAATAAATTTGTAATCTTTGCTCTATGTTTTGTAAAAGGAGAGAAAACAGATGACACAAGAAGCATTAGGTATGGTGGAAACTAAGGGCCTAGTAGGCGCTATTGAAGCAGCAGATGCAATGCTTAAAGCAGCTAATGTAGAACTCGTAGGGAATGAAAAAATTGGCTCTGGTCTCGTTACTGTTATGGTTCGCGGTGATGTAGGTGCTGTAAAAGCTGCTGTAGACGCAGGTGCAGCCGCTGCAGAACGCGTAGGCATTGTTATCTCTACTCATGTAATTCCAAGACCACATAAAGATGTAGAAGGTATTTTACCAACAAAGGGTGAATAATTATGGCCGATACTAAAAGTATGGTAGATGAGATTTTAAAGCGCGTATTGATGCGTATCGATGGTGCTGATTTAAGCAAAACTACAGGCGCAACAGGTAATGCATCATGTGTTTCGTCACCTGTAAGTTCACCTACTACAAATCAACTACAAACTTCAATGATTACTGAACACGTAGGCAGTACTACAA
The DNA here is from genome assembly GCF_020687175.1 of Veillonella fallax. Classification (NCBI taxonomy): domain Bacteria; kingdom Bacillati; phylum Bacillota; class Negativicutes; order Veillonellales; family Veillonellaceae; genus Veillonella; species Veillonella fallax. The sequence goes on from NZ_JAJEQD010000013.1 coordinate 41,151, forward strand.
CAGGCGATACAATTGGCCTCGTAATTGCCAATGTAGACAGTCAAGTATTGGAAGCTATGAAGCTCACTAAGTCATATCGATCTATCGGTATCTTAGGTTCACGTACAGGTGCAGGGCCGCAAATCATGGCCGCTGATGAAGCTGTAAAAGCAACGAATACCGAGATTGTTAGCATTGAACTTGCCCGTGATATGAAAGGTGGTGCCGGTTCTGGTTCCCTTATCATATTTGGTGGCGATGATGTATCTGATGTAAGACGTTCTGTAGAAGTAGCATTGCGTGAATTAGAACGTACCTTCGGCGAAGTATATATGAACGAAGCCGGTCATGTGGAAGTTCAATATACAGCTCGCGCAGGAGAAGCATTAGTGACTGCCTTTGGAACACCAGAAGGTAAAGCCTTTGGCTTGATCGTTGGAGCCCCAGCAGCTATTGGTGTAGTTATGGCAGATACAGCAGTTAAATCAGCGAATGTAGATGTAGTAGGCTATCGTTCTCCATCGAGTTCAGCTATGAGTAATGAAGTTATTTTACAAATCAGTGGTGATTCTGGCGCTGTTAAACAAGCTGTAAAAGCAGCACGTGATGTAGGATTAGCTTTACTAGAAACTATGGGAGACAGACCTAAGAATAAAGGTAATGCTTACATTATTTAATGAATATTATTTCAAAGAGTCAAATATTCATTACATATCATTATCACGTCGCAATAGATGATACTTTCACAATGTGAATAGGAGGATTCATAATGGCAGAACTAAATGAACAAATGTTACGGGCTATCATTATGGACATAATAGATGAAGTAGGTATGCTCAAGGATGAGCCTGTTCAGGCGACACCGAAAGAAGAACCTAAAACAGAATCTCAAGAACCAGAATTAAAAGATTTGATTCGTCAAATGTTAGTAGATATGCAACGTAGCTAACGTTATAGGAATGCATGAATCCTGTTGCGAATCATCAACAGAAATAGACGTCGGGAGGTGGCATAGTGAAAGATTCACTAGGGTTACTAGAAGTAGCTGGTTTACTGGGGGCTATCACCGCATCAGATGCAATGGTTAAAGCTGCAAATGTACGGTTGATAGGCATAGAAAAGGCGAGAGGCCTTGGCTGGATGACAGTAAAGGTTGCCGGTGATGTAGCAGCTGTGGAAGCGGCTGTTCAGACTGGTGTAGCTCTTACAAAAGGAATGAACCTGTATGTAGCTCATAAGGTAATTCCACGGCCTGCAGAAGGCTTAGTAGAATCCTTTAATGATGACTTTACAGATAAGCCTGCTAAGGTATCTGATGATACACAGTTAACTAAGGCGAGTGCTAGTGTTCAAGAAACTGAGGAAATTATAGAAATCGAACCAGTCAAAGCTGAAGTTACAACTTCTAAAACAGAGAAACCCAAATTAGATGAAAAGGTTGTTGAAGTGTTAGATGAAATTGTATCTACCATCATAGAACCGAAAAGTTCTAAGTCTACAGGTACAAAGAAAACAACACCAAAGAAAAACTCTAAAAAGAAATAAAGTAGTAAATAATAAAGGAGATTATCATGAATAACGCATTAGGCATGGTAGAAACAAAAGGTTTAGTAGGCGCCATTGAAGCGGCTGACGCAATGGTAAAAGCAGCTAACGTTACATTAGAAGGTACTGAAAAAATTGGTTCCGGTCTTGTAACTGTAATGGTTCGCGGTGATGTTGGCGCTGTAAAAGCAGCGGTTGATGCAGGCTGTGCAGCAGCACAAAAAGTAGGCGAAGTAGTATCTACTCATGTAATTCCACGCCCTCATAGCGACGTAGAATTAATCTTACCTAAGAAAGGATAATAGCTTATGGATCGGGAACAGATTCGTGCTATCGTACGAGAAGTGATCGAAGCCATGTTCGAATCGTCCATTCCCGTAGGTGTGAGCAATAGACATGTCCATCTATGTCAGGCGGACTGGGATGTATTATTCCCGAATCAGGCTATTACTAAGAAAAGTGACTTAAAACAAACTGGAGAGTTTGCTTCAGAACAAACCGTTACTTTAGTGGGGCCTAAAGGAGTCATTCAAAATGTCCGCGTACTAGGTCCTCTTAGAAAACAGTCACAAGTGGAGGTATCGTTGACCGATGCTCGTACATTAGGCATAAAGCCTCCTATTGTGCTATCTGGTCATTTAGAATCAGCCGTAGAGATTACTCTATGTACTGAAAACGGGGAAATAACAAAACCTATTTGTATTGTTGCAAAGCGACATATTCACATGTCGCCGGATGATGCAAAACGGTTCCATGTAAACGACGGTGATAGCGTTAATGTCGAACTTCAAACGCCAGAACGCACCACTGTATTTGGTGATGTCATCGTTCGGGCCGTGCCTGGTTTTGTCCTAGAACTCCATATTGACACAGATGAGGCAAATGCTGCCAATGTACAAGGTACAGTGATGGCGAGAATTGTACAGTAAAGTAGGTGATATGATGAAGGGTTTGAAAAAGGCAAATAATACATTGCAAGAGTTCTCTGATCTTGTAGAGTCCAAACAAGTGAGCTCTCATAATCAAAAGAATTTGCGCGTAGGTATTGACCTTGGTACATCATCTATTGTCCTATCCGTAGTTAACGACAAAGGTAAACCTATATATGGCGCCTTTGAATACAATGAGTCCATTCGAGATGGCCTTGTAGTTGACTATGTAGGTGCTGTTACAATAACGCGTGCTTTAAAGGCTAAGGCAGAGGCAGCCTTAGGCACAGAACTTGTATATGCCGCAGCAGCTGTTCCACCTGGAACGATAGGTAAGAATAAAGATGTAGTAGGTCATGTTTTGGAAAGTGCCGGTTTTGAAGTAACTTGTATTTTAGATGAACCTACCGCTGCTGCTAATGTGCTAGGCATTACCGATGGCGCTGTTATCGACGTCGGTGGTGGTACTACAGGCATAAGCATTTTAAAGGATGGCCGCGTTGTATATACCGTGGATGAGCCGACAGGGGGTACCCATATGAACCTTGTTATTAGTGGTGCCTATGGGATTTCGATCCCGGAAGCGGAGGCTTATAAGCGGAATGAAGCCAATAAACGCGATGTATATGCAACAATACGGCCTGTTGTTGAAAAAATGGCAGCTATTTCTAAGCGTGCGTTACAAGAGGGTGGCTATGAAAAGGGGACTCCCATTGTTGTTGTAGGTGGTGCTTCTAATTTTGAGGAGTTCACAAAGACTTTCAGTCAATATATAGGTTTACCTGTTCATAAGCCACTGTATCCAGAATTTGTAACGCCCTTAGGGATTGCCATGGGAAGTGAGCATTAATATGGATGCATTAGTTAAACTGGTGCTAGAACGCCTAGAAAAGCGCATGACATCCACTGCTACTTTTATGGTCACAGAGTGCAATAGCTATGATGAGCATATATTGTTGCAGAACCAACTCATTTCTTTCGCTGGTATAGATTATGGTCATATACGAGAGTTAATGCGCGATACATTGGTGCCTTGGGTTGCCTATTTACATCGTGCATTAGCGTATGACTGTGAGGTGACGATACACCTAGCAGTTCCTGTAACCTCGTTGATGAATCCATCAGTCATTCTAGATTGGCCTATCAAATTTCTAGATAAATTTGGTCGTCCTATATATGCCAGTCATCAAGCGTGGATAACGGCCTCTTTTGTTAGATCTTGTGAAAGTCAGTCTATTATCGTCATATATAGGGGACAACGGTTCACCATGGCTGCTCGAGATGAAATCGAGCGCTTAGGTATCACAATAATTGAAGGGAACGAGAAGTATGCAAGTCGGTAAAGTTGTGGGTAGTATCGTATCTACTCAAAAGCATGAATCTCTAAAGGGAATGAAACTGATGATGGTAGATATTCTCGATGGAGAACAAGAGTTGACGGGGCGCATAGAAATCGCCGTCGATACAGTATGTGCTGGTGAAGGTGAATATGTGCTTCTAACTCGAGGCTCATCGGCACGGCATATTTTCGAAGATGATAAAGGCACCGCAGTAGATTGTGCTATTGTGGGTATTATTGATAGTTTTGAAAAATAATTGTATAGGAAATAGCTGGTGCCAGAGTTAAACCTAGTTATTGTGTCACATCATGAATGTATCCTTGATTGTGTACACCGTTAGTTGACATGGTCATTGCATCAGCAATGCAACCTATATGGAGGTTCATGATGGAAAACAATACACAGTTGAAAGAAATGATCCGCTCCATGGTTATAGATGTATTACAGGGGCAAAAGCAAGAAATGGCCTCATCACAACCTATTAAACAAGTGCCTAGAGGTCAAGTTGAGCCAGGTGTATTTGATACAGTTGATGAAGCAATTCAAGCTGCAAAAGCAGCACAAGCGCGCTTTGAAGATTGCACCTTAGCAACCCGTGAAAAGGTAATAGCAGACATCCGTGCTGCCATGCGTCCACGAGTACAAGAGTTGGCTCAGAAAACCGTTGAAGAAACGGGGATGGGTCGCGTTGCGGATAAAGTACTAAAATTAAATCTAACACTCGATAAAACACCGGGCGTAGAAGATCTCGTTACAGAGTGTGAAACAGGCGATAATGGTATGACATTATACGAATTGTCTGCTTATGGTATTATTGGTGCTGTTACGCCAAGTACGAATCCAGCGGAAACATTAATATGTAATACAATAGGTATGCTAGCCGCAGGGAATGCTGTATTCTTTAGTGTTCATCCTGGTGCTAAGCATCTTAGTCGATTGCTAGTTAGTGAACTTAATCAAATCATCGCCAAATCGATTGGCATTGAAAACCTTATTGTTACACTTCGAGAGCCATCTATTGAGTCTGCTCAAGAGATGATGCTACATCCAGATGTGAGCCTATTAGTTGTTACTGGAGGTCCTGGCGTAGTAAAACAAGCGCTTCAAAGTGGTAAAAAGGTTATCGGTGCTGGTGCAGGCAATCCACCGGCCTTTGTAGATGAAACGGCAGATATTAAAAAGGCCGCTCAAGATATTGTTCTCGGGGCTAGTCTAGATAATAATATTCTATGTATCGCTGAAAAGAGCGTTGTAGCCATGCGCCAAATCGAGCCACAACTAGTTCAAGAAATGGTAAAAGCAGGTTGTGTTCTCCTTGAAAATCAACAAGATATTCAACGCCTAGTCGATTTAACAGTGTTACCGAATGGGACACCAAATAAAAAATTTGTCGGTAAAAATGCAAGCGTTATTCTTGATGCAGCACATATTCCGTACAATGGTGATCCACGGTTAATTATCATGCGGGCTCCAAAAAATCATCCCTTTGCAGTAATTGAGATGTTAATGCCTATTTTACCTGTTGTTACAGTAGATAGCTTTGACGAAGGTCTTGATGTATGCTTGATGTTAGAAGCAGGCTTACATCATACGGCTACAATGCATTCCTTGAATATGGAACGCCTCAACCGGATGGCTCGTAAAATGAAAACTTCCATTTTTGTTAAGAATGGTCCGTCCTATGCAGGGCTTGGATTTAGCGGTGAGGGTACGACAACCTTTACAATTGCTACACCAACTGGGGAATCGACTACATCAGCGCGCTGCTTTGCACGACGTCGTAGATGTTGTTTAACAACAGGATTTAACATTCGATAGGTGGTGAGCATATGAATAAATGGACTTTTCCAACTCAAATTTATGCAGGACCAGATTCGTTGAATCGTCTTACAGAATTTAATAATGAATCCATCCTTATCATATGTGATCCATTTTTAAAAGATTCTCCAAGCCTTACGTATGTGATTGGCTTAATGGACAGTAAAAATAAAGTAACTATCTACACTGATGTGGTGCCTGATCCGCCCATAACGCATGTGGTAAAGGGTATTGAATTTATGGAAGGTATTAAGCCGTCCGTTATCATAGCCATAGGTGGGGGCTCCTGCATTGATATGAGCAAAGGGATTGCTTACTTTGGTCGTAAATTAAAGCATATGGATATCAAATCCTTTATTGCCGTGCCTACGACTAGTGGTACAGGATCTGAAGTGACCTCTTTTGCTGTTCTTACTGATAGCGAAACACAGATTAAGTATCCTCTTGTGGATGATGCGGTATTACCTGATGAAGCTTTATTAACGCCATTATTTGTAAAAACATCTCCACCAAGTGTTACTGCATTCAGTGGTATGGATGTGCTAGTTCACGCATTGGAAGCTTATGTAGCAACGGCTGCAAATAATTTTACTGATGCGTTGGCACAACAGGCGATTGAGCTAGTCTTTACTTACTTACCAAGATGTCATAAGCCAACAGCTACAGAGCAAGATAGAATGTCTATGCATGAGGCTTCATGTTTAGCAGGTCTATCCTTTAACAAGGCCGGATTAGGTATAGTTCATGCCATGGCTCATCAGTTGGGAGGACAATTTCATGTGCCTCATGGGCTAGCTAACAGTATGCTTTTGCTTTATGTAATTGGATTTAATTGCTCTCGTAACCAAGAGGTGGCCAAGAAATATGCCCATCTATCTGCTAAGTTGGGCTTTGCATCGCATAAAGCATCCGATGGAGATAAAATAGGTGCATTACTAGAGGCGATTATAAAACTACAACGAACTTTAGAATGTCCAATGACACTGACTGAATTTGGTGTAGATAAGGCTACATCTGAACCAAAACTTAACCTCATGGCAGATAGAGCACTAGAGGATATGTGTTATAGATTTAATCCATACCCAGCTAACCATGATGATCTTATTGGATTATATAAAAAGGTTTTGTAACCTATATAGAGTGAATAATAAAACTCAAAAGTATATAATGAACAATACAAATACAAGAGGCTTCAATGATTTCATGGAAGCCTCTTTTTGTATTCCCTTATTCTTGTTAATTGAAATAGAAATAGAAATAATATTTACCTATTTGTTGCTTAAGTTATGTGCTGTTAGGTACACTTTTTTTCATCTTAGAATGATATAATAAATTTTACATCCTATCTCGATGTAGAGGTGTTATTCAAGTTTAGTCATATTCCATATAACTCATTGGAATATAGAAAAACATAGATTTTATCTACATTTGTTGTATAATATGTATAGGATATTTAAAAAATTAGATGTTTTTGTGAAAGTCTATCCTTATCTAAGTTTAATTAGATGTTTGGTGCATTTTATTTTAGATTCATGCTCAATGTACTACTTTCACAATATGAGTATGATCTTGTGTGGTCATACGTTTTTTGAAAAGAGAGGTATTTATGCAACACATGCTACGCATGGGTATTGACGTGGGCTCTACAACGGTTAAAGTTGTACTATTAGACGAACACGATAATTATTTGTATAAAAAGTACATACGCCATTATGCAAACATTTTGGACACCGTATATACCTTGCTCCAAGAGGCTCAAGTGGGCCATGAAAATGATCAAGTTCATGTATGTATTACAGGTTCTGGTGGTATGGCGATGGCTGAAAAGGTGCGCATTCCATTCGTGCAAGAGGTTATTGCTGAAACACGTGCTGTAAAAGCGTTGTATCCAGAAACCGATGTTATCATCGAACTTGGTGGTGAAGATGCGAAGGTAACCTATTTAGGTCAAACGGCAGAACACCGTATGAATGGTTCTTGTGCAGGTGGTACAGGTGCTTTCATCGACCAAATGGCGACTTTATTGCAAACTGATGCATCTGGTCTTAACCAATTGGCCATGAATGCTGATACGATTTATCCAATTGCAGCACGCTGTGGCGTATTTGCTAAAACAGACGTACAAGCTTTGTTAAACCAAGGCGCATCTCATGAAAATATTGCAAAATCCGTATTCCAAGCTATTGTAAACCAAACAATTGCGGGTCTTGCATGCGGTCATAAAATTGAAGGTAATGTAGCATTCCTTGGGGGGCCATTAACATTCTTGTCCGAACTTCGTCAATGTTTCTGCGATACCTTAGAACTAGATGAAGCGCATCGCATTATCCCTGAAAACGGTGAATTATTCATCGCCTTAGGGGCGGCTTTGATGAAAGAAGACTGTCGTGAGATTACGGTTGGTCAATTAACAAAGGAAATTGGTGCCCTCATCGGTATTCCTATGGAGGCTACAGATCGTGTAGAACCTCTATTTAAAAATGAACAAGAATTAGAAGAATTCCGCGCTCGTCATGCTAAGGCTGTAACGCCAAAGGCGAATATTGAAGATGCGCAAGGTCCATGTTACCTTGGTATTGATGCGGGTTCTACCACACTTAAGGTAGTTCTCATCAATAGTAATAAGGAAATTATCTTCTCTCACTATGGTCCAAACCATGGTAAACCATTAGAAAAATCTCGTGAAATGATCGAGAAAATTTATGAACTGTTACCAAAAGGCGCTTATATTGCGCATTCTGGTGTAACTGGTTACGGCGAAGCGTTCCTTAAACGCGCCCTTGGCATCGATATTGGTGAAGTAGAAACAATGGCGCATTATCGTGCAGCACGTTTCTTCTGTCCAGATGTATCCTTTATCTTGGATATCGGTGGTCAAGATATGAAATGTTGTAAGGTTCGTGATGGCTATATCGAAGATATCGTATTGAACGAAGCGTGCTCCTCTGGTTGCGGCTCCTTCATCGATACATTCGCATCCGGTCTACGCATTCCAATCGACCAATTCGCGAAGGAAGGTTTGTTGGCATCCTTGCCAATCGACTTGGGGTCTCGTTGTACCGTATTTATGAACTCTAAGGTTAAGCAGGCTCAAAAAGAAGGTGCTACGGTACAAGATATCGCAGCAGGCCTTGCTTACTCTGTTATTAAAAATGCCCTTTACAAGGTTCTTAAGGTAAAAGATCCTAAAGAATTGGGCGATCATATCGTTGTACAAGGCGGTACATTCTACAATGAATCCGTATTGCGTGCCTTTGAGAAATTGATGGGCGTAGAAGTAATTCGTCCTGACGTATCTGGCTTGATGGGTGCTTATGGTATGGCCCTTCTTGCAGCTGAAACAGCAGAAGAGTTACAAAAGGAAAAAAGTACTTTGCTCGATAGCAATGGCCTTAACTCCTTACAAGTATCTACGACAATGCGCAATTGTGGCCTTTGCTCTAACAATTGTATGCTTACTATCAACGCTTTCTCCGACGGTCGTACCTACGTAACGGGTAACCGTTGTGACCGCGGTGCAGGTGGTATGATTCAAGAGGAACGCAAAGCAGTTCCTAACTTAGTAGACGTTAAATTGCGTCGTTACTTCGACTATTACTTAAAGAAAAATATTCCAGAGTTCGAAGGTAAAATGCGCGTAGGTATTCCTCGCGTCCTCAATATGTATGAGGATTTCCCATTCTGGTTTACATTCTTTAATACACTTGGCTATGAAGTAATCCTTTCCGATTACACAACGAAGGACCAATATAACAAGGCTATCGATACAATCCCATCCGATACAGCTTGCTACCCAGCAAAAGCGGTTCATGGTCATATTCGCGATCTTGCGAATGCACAGGTAGACTTTGTTTGGTACCCTTGTATTCAACATGGCCCTAAGGAATTTAGCCGCGACAATAATTACCATTGTCCAATGGTTATTTCCTATCCAGAACTTATTAAAAACAACATGCAAGACGTGTTAGGGGATACTCCATTCCATGCACCATTCTTGCCGTTGGCTGATAAAAAATCTCTTGTTCCTGCCCTTGTGAAAGCATTGGATTTCTTGAACCTCAAGAAGAAAGATATTGCTAATGCTGTAGAAAAAGCTTGGGAAGAACAAGAAAACTGTAAGGCTTCTTACCGTGAAACGACGAAGAAAACTGTATCTCGCCTCGTAGCAGAGCAAATTCCTACCATCGTATTAGCTGGTCGTCCATATCATTTGGACTCTGGTATTAACCACGGTATTCCAGAGCTTATTACATCTCTTGGTATGGCTGTTCTTACAGAAGATGGCGTTGCTCCACTAGGCAATGAAATTAAGCATCTACGTGTTGTAGACCAATGGTCCTACCATAGCCGTTTATATCGCGCTGCTGAATTCGTAAGTGGAACAGAAGGCTTCCAAATCGTTGAACTTAACTCCTTCGGTTGTGGCCTTGACTCTATCGTAGCGGATCAAGTAAAAGATATACTTTCAGCAAATCATAAAATTCATACCTTACTCAAAATTGATGAAGGTACAAACCTTGGTGCTGTAACGATTCGTTTGCGTTCCTTGCAATCTGTAATGGAACGTAGCTTGCGTCGTCATCATAACCCAGAAGCTCCAGAAGTGGTGGAAGAGCAATTACCAACGTACGATTATAATCGCGTTGTGTTTACAGAGGAAATGCGTAAGACTTATAAAATCTTGGTGCCACAAATGTCACCATTGCATTTTAGTCTCTTAGATCCAGTCCTCAAAAATGAAGGCTATGACTTTGAAATGTTGCCAGCTCCAACGCGTGACGATATTGAAGTGGGCTTAAAATACATCAATAATGATGCATGTTACCCAGCGATTATCGTTGTAGGTCAGCTCATGTCTGCTTTACTATCCGGTAAATATGATATCAATAAAACAGCTGTTATCATCTCCCAAACAGGTGGTGGTTGTCGTGCTACAAACTATATCGGTTACTTGCGTAAGGCTTTAATCGATGCTGGTATGAAGCAAGTACCAATCCTATCCCTTAATGCGAGCGATATGGAACGTCAACCAGGCTTCAAATTGACAAAAGGTTTCTTGCATCGTATGATCCAAGCCGTTGTTTACGGTGATGCTCTTATGCAATGCGTATTGGCTACACGTCCATACGAAACTAACCCAGGCTCTACGGATGCATTATGTGATTACTGGATTAAAAAATTACAGCAAAACATTACATCTGCAAGCCTTCGTCAGTACAATAAGTACATCAAAGAAATCATTCATGACTTTGATAACTTACCGGTTAATAAAGATGTACAAAAACCTCGCGTTGGCGTCGTAGGGGAAATTTATGTTAAATTCCATCCGAGCGCTAACAACCATATCAATGAACTCATTGAAAAAGAAGGTGGCGAAGTTGTTACATCTGGCCTATTAGACTTCTTCTTGTACTGCGCAATGGATAGCACATACCGTGCTAAACACCTTGATGGTACATGGCTATCTGGCTTCTTCGGTACATTGGCTCGTGAAGCCCTTGAACTCTACCGCTTGCCATATGCTAAAGCTGTAGCGGCGTCCAAACACTTCGATCCTCTACAACGTATGACAGAAGTAGCAAAAGAAGCAGCTCAATACATTGGCCTTGGTAACCAATGCGGTGAAGGCTGGTTCCTTACAGGCGATATGATTGACCTCATCGAAAAAGGGGCAAAACAAATCGTATGCTTGCAACCATTCGGCTGCTTACCAAACCACGTAACAGGTAAAGGCATGGTAAAAACACTATCCGCTGCCTACCCAGACGTGCGCATTGCTGCCATCGACTACGATCCAGGCTCCAGTGCAGTAAACCAAGCAAACCGCTTGAAACTATTATTATCGACCATGTTTGAATAAAGGAGTGCTCCGTTATATTTTCAACGGGGCCATGTTAGATGTATTGCTAATTTTAGCCCCAATAATAGTTGTGTAACTCGATGGAGCTATTGTAAATAAGCGATAAGGTGCTTTCATTTTATAATGGGGCCCGGATACAACTGCATATCATTAGTATAGAAAAAATACAGCCCTCTCTTGGCTCAGGTACGTCACTACGCTCCGTAAAATCGCTGCAGAGAGGGCTGTATTCTTTTCTATATACACTCGGCTATGAAGATGTCCCATTATAAAATGTAAGTAATCCAATCTACTATATCCCTAATAGCTCCATCGAGTTTGTTATCTCATTATTTATTATAAAAAATTAGCAATACACCTAACGGAGATGGTAGGGAGGAGATGTGCCTATGGCAGATCTCCTTTTCCTACAATCAGTTGTGTAGGTGATTTCCGTTATTGTGCTTTATATTTTCAGAAGGGAAATAATAGTGCCAAGTCGATATTTTAATGTGTAATATATATAGTTTATTGCTTTGGTTGATGCTCTTAAGTCGTAATGGGACGCCTTCATAGAAAATGTTAATAAAAATAGCACCACCTTTTTCGCAGCGATTTTACGGAACGTAGTGACGTACTGAGCAAGAAAAAGGTGGTGCTGTTTTTATACTTAAATTTATTCAATTGTAATGGGGCCCCATTACGACTGAGAAATACAAGGGCTATAACATTGTATTAACTACTGCAATACGGCTGGCACTATTCTTTCTCAACTAAACCATATAGGCACAATAAGGAAAGCACTGCACATACTAGCATTGTAATCCCCATGGGTACCCCCGTATGATCTCCACCAATACCAACGAGTGGAGATACAATACCTGCCGCAAACATGCTGGCAAAGCCGAGTATGGCAGAGGCACTGCCGGCCATTTTCCCGTAGTTAGTCATCGCCATTGAGAAGGAGGCGGAGCCGAATAGGGATACGGTACATACGGTAAAGAATAGGATGGTTGTTACCGGAATGAGGGACCATTCGAAAATCATAGCAATTAAGAATAGTAAGGAACCAATTGTAAGTTGCCATAGGCTGAATGTTAGTAATTGTTTAGCTGTTATAACATTACTAACACGACTACTAATGGCACTAGCTAAGACAATACCACAGCTGTTAATACCGAAAAGATAGCTAAATTCTTGAGCGGAAAGATTAAAAATATTTTGGTATACAAAGGATGAACCTGATATATAAGCAAAAAATCCGCCAAAGGCAAATAATTGTATTAATGTTTGACCTAAGAATGGCTTATCTTTGATGAGGGTAATATAATTTTTAACTGCTACACCTACACCGCCTGTAATACGTTTTTCTTTTGGTAAGCTTTCACGGAATAGAAGTGAGCCTACTAATAGAATAGCAGAGAATACTGCTAGAATTACAAAGATTACACGCCATGTAGTGAATAAGAGCAATTGGCCACCTATGAGAGGGGCAAGTACTGGAGCTAAGCCGTTAACCATCATAAGTAAGGCGAAGAGTTTCGTCAATTCTTGACCAGAAGCAAAGTCTCGAGCGATAGCCTTGGCAATTACAACACCTACAGATCCAGTTAAACCTTGTAGGAATCTACCTAGTAAAAGTATTTCGATGTTAGGTGCAAAGGCACAAATGATGCTAGAGATGACACATAGTAAATTGCCTACGATGAGTGGTAATTTACGACCCATTGTATCGCTAATAGGGCCACCAAATAATTGGCCTAATGCAACACCAAAGGTCATAACACCAATGGTCATTTGAATATTAGATGCGGTTGTATTTAATTCGCCAGGCATAATCGGCAATGCTGGTAAATAAAGATCTGTTGCGAGCGGTGTTATGGCTGTTAACATGCCAAGGAATACTACCAAGATAAAGGAAACCTTAGCAGAATTTTCTTGATTCATATAATCCTCCTATCTTAAAATGGGAAAAATAAAAGCCTGCGAATCGCACTTCGCAGACTGCATTTAATTTTTTCTATTTGATACGATGTATTGTAACATGATTAGTAGATAATTTCTATAGATTTTTCTTAATAAGAATTATGATTTGCTATCTTTTCTCTCATCGATTACAATAAGTTATATTATTTATATCTAAAAGTATCAATTTGGTTTATGTGTGTAGGAGAGAATTATATGAAAAAAATGGTAAAATCCTTGATTTTGACTGTAGTAGCTGTCCTGAGTACTACGGTAGTGTCCTCAGTGGAAGCTATTAGTTCTGATGAGGCCGTGCAAAGTGCATTGGCACGTGTACCGGGTGCAACGGTTACTAATATAACTGAGTTCAATCGCGATTATGATCATGGTCGTTTAGAGTATGAAGGTGAAATTCATTACAATGGTTATGAATACGACTTTGAAATTGATGCAGATACTGGCACATTTACAAAATGGGAAGTGGAGCAAGAGGTCTACTAATAGACTGAGAGCTTATAATGTGTAACAATGTGGATTAACTCCTTAAGGTTGTATTACTTGGAATATCCTAATATATAACAATAAAAAGGGTTATAGGACAAAACGTGTTGGTTTTATAGGCGATGGAGCCAGTAAATTACTGGCTCCATCGCTATTTTAAGT
>NZ_JAJEQD010000014.1:0-54844 GCF_020687175.1 Veillonella fallax
CTCTTTAGAGGGCCGCCACTAGAGAAAGACCCTTATAGGGTCAGAGCAAACCACCCGTTCTACGGGTGGTTATGATTCCATTAATAGGTGAATATCTTCTTCCGTATAAACCTCTATATTATTCATTAATAAGGCCTCTACAGTACATCCGTGCCCCTCTCGCAGGGTTTTACTAAAGGTACCATCATAAATACGCTTATAACCGCAACTAGGACTTTTTGCTTTCATTAGAGCCTGCTTACATCCCTGTTGCATTGCTATATGCAATGCAATTTGAGCTCCTTTATGAAATTCTGTGGTTACATCAGTTCCATTAGCCGTACATACACGTTTACCTTGTCGTTCCGCAGGATCACGAGGTGTGCTAAGCCCACCTAATACTTCTGGACATACGGATACCAGATCAAAAGTATCCTTTAACAGCGGTAACTGTTCTATAAGATTATCTTTTCCATCATAACGACAGGATACGCCACATAGACATTCACTAATTAATAATTTTGCTTTATTATTCATAACTTTATTAAACATAGATAATCGTATTTGAAATATGCCATTCTAATAACAAACGCACTCTCATATTTTTAAATTATACACATTTAAAATCTAGATTTACATAAGAAAAAAGACTAACCGAAGTTAGTCTTAATTGGTGCCGAGGACCGGAATCGAACCGGTACGGTTGTTTCCAACCGACGGATTTTAAGTCCGTTGCGTCTGCCTGTTCCGCCACCCCGGCATGGGTAACGATTGTGGAGGCGGCACCCAGAATCGAACTGGGGAATAAAGGTTTTGCAGACCTCTGCCTTACCGCTTGGCTATGCCGCCATATAAAATTGGAGCGGGAAACGAGATTCGAACTCGCGACCCCCGCCTTGGCAAGGCGGTGCTCTACCGCTGAGCTATTCCCGCATGTACATGGTGCCTCAGGACAGAATCGAACTGTCGACACACGGATTTTCAGTCCGTTGCTCTACCAACTGAGCTACCGAGGCATGAATGGCGACCCCGATCAGATTTGAACTGACGATCTTCGCCGTGACAGGGCGACATGTTAACCGCTACACCACGGGGCCGTATCCAAAGTACTTGCTTAGTATATCGGTTATCAGGACTTTTGTCAACACTATCCTACAATATTTTTGATGAATTCTTCTTCATCTTTTAATGTTGTAGATTCTTTATGTCCTGGTTCGACGATTAAATTCTTTGACAACGTTAATATATGCTTCAAACTAATGATTAAATCATGGGGATTACTCTTATAGTTGTCGGTATTTCCTACATTTTGTTTGAATAAAGTATCTCCAGAAAAAAGATGTCCACCAATCTCCAAACAAACTGAGCCAGCACTATGGCCTGGTGTATGATGTACGATTATTTTAAAAGGCCCTACTTCTAATTTACCAGCCACTAAATCTTTACAATTCGTGTACATCTTCTTTTTATATACACTAGGTCTACGTCGGATTAGTTGTAATAACTCTTGATCCAAAGGATGTAAATAAGCAGGAATATTATAATACTCACAAACCTCATCAAGAGCCGATACATGATCACAATGACCATGTGTTAATAATACTGCTATAGGCTCAGAATCTCCTACCATTTCAATTATATGCTTACTATGAAACCCGGGATCAATAATAAGAGATTTTCCATCTTTAATTAATACATAACAATTTGCTTTATAAAGCCCTAGAGGGCGTTTTATAATATTCATATTATTCGCCCTCCTATAGGATACGATACCGTTTAGTAGATTGTTTTTTTATAAAATACCCTTCCCAGAATTGAGGATGAAGCATAACAAGAATTGTAAATAATTCCAAACGACCTAATAACATGTCTGCCATTGCTACGCATTTAGCACCATCAGACATACTACCAAAGGCATCTGTAGGCCCAAAACCACCAAATCCAATGCCTACATTACTAAGAAAAGCTGTTATAATTTGCATCGCATCATAAGTAGACATTCCAGAACAAGTCATAAGGAAAACAGATATAACGTAAATCATTAAATATAAAAATAAAAATTGCTGTGCCATCTGTATCCATTTAGTAGGCATCGGTTTACCATTAATGCGCACGACTTGTACCATCTCAGGATGAATTGATTTTCTTAAATAAATAATGCTGCTCTTAATTAAAATAATGAGGCGAATAATTTTTACGCCCCCTGTTGTAGAACCACTACAACCACCAAAAAATGATGAAATAAATAACATCATCTGTGCCGCGGCTGGCCATAAATCATAATCGCTTACAGCAAATCCACTACCAGTTTGAATCGATACATAATTAAAGGAAACATCTCTAAAGATTTGAATTGGATCATTAATATTTGATTGTACTGCCATCGAAATTGATATTATAGCAATTCCAATAAAAATAACTAGCCAATACATACGTGTTTCAAAATCATCAATCAAAACACGAATGCCTCTTTGCAGTGCATTATAATATACTGCAAAATTACCACCAGCAAGTATCATGAAAAATATAAATACAAAACAGATATAGTTGCTTTGTTCATAAATAAATGTACCTGCAGATGTAGGTGCAAAACCACCTGTAGCAATAATGGAAAATGCATAATTTAATGCATCAAAAGGCTCTATACCACCAGCCCATAGCATAACGAAACAAATGGCGGTAAAAGCAACATATAAACGCCAAAGTTTAGAGGCCATTGATTGAATACGGGGCATAACAACACCAGGTTTTGGTACCGATGCTTCTGCATTAAACATATGAGCTGCATCTGCACCTAAGTTCTTTAAGAACGATAAGATAAGGACAATAATCCCCATCCCACCAATCCAGTGCATTAGTCCACGCCATAAAACATATGTCTTAGGTAAATCATCTACGCTATTAATAATTGTAGCACCAGTTGCTGTAATCCCTGATGTAGCTTCAAATAGAGCATCAAATACATTAGTTAATATACCACTGAGAATAAATGGTAAGGAACCTAAGATAATAGTTAATATCCATGTAGCTGATACAACTAAAAACCCATCACGAAGACTAAAGCTTTGAGTTTCATGACCATAATAGGATAAAAGTCCACCTAAGCCAAATGAAATACCAGTAGTAACCAAAAACGACCAATATGCAGTTTCAAATACAATACCATATATAAAAGGAATTAATGTAAAAATCCCAAAGATATATAATAATCGCCCCACTAAGGACATGACAATTTGAATGCGCATAGTCCCTCCATACTAAGTAAGATATTTAAGTAATTTACTTACAGATTCAGGTAACGCAAATAGAACAATGTGATCTCCATCTAAGATTTCAGTATTACCACGTGGTACGATAGCTTCATCACCACGTAAAATTACACCAACTAACGCCTTCCCTGGTAAACGGATGTCCTTTAATTGTTTACCAGCCACAGGTGATTCACTTGTAATGGCAACCTCTATAGATTCCGCTTTTCCACCTTCAAAGGTCGAAATAGATAAAACACCTTCTCCACTACGCACGAAACGTAAAATTTGACTCGCTGTAAATAAACGTGGCGAGAATACGACATCAATCCCCACTTGTTCCATAAGCATAATGTATTCAGGTCGACCTACGCGCACAACTGTCTTTGGTATGCCCATATGCTTGCCTACAAGAGCAACGAGCAAGTTGAGCTTATCATCATCTGTAACAGCAATTATAACATCACTATCTGCAATTTCTTCTGCTTCTAAAAGGTCAAAGTCTGTAGCATCTCCATTGATAACCATGGACTTATCCACAAGATTAGCAAGTTTTTCACAGCGGTTAAAATCTTTTTCAATGACCTTAACAGAGAATCCAGCTTGTTCTAAAAGAACTGTTAGATTTCTACCTAATAGACCAGCCCCAATGATAACAGCCCGTTTATAAAATGTAGTGTGATTATGGAACCAAAGATTTTCCACTTCTTCAACAGACTCTTTTAAGCCTAAGAAGAATACACTGTCATCAACTTGTAGAATACTTTCACCATGGGGAATAATCATTTCACCATAACGTAAAACCCCTACTAGTAAAACACCTTCAGGGAATTTAATTTCTTTTAAAGGTTGACCTATTAATGGAATATCATCTGTAATCTTAAATTCCATAAGGCGTACAGTACCTTGGCCAAAATCTTCTACATCAATAGCTGATGGAGTCTCTAGAATTTGTAAAAGCTCTTGAGCCGTAACCATTTCAGGATTGATAAATAAATCGACCCCTAATTTAGCACGCATCTCATCATCCATATGTTCTGCTACGGTATTATCTCGCACACGAGCAATCGTTGTAGGAACACCTGTAATTTTAGCTACAGAACAAGATAACATATTTACTTCATCAGAATCGGTAACAGCAATAAACATTCCTACATCATCCATACCGATTTCGTTGAGCAATTGTATATCACTGCCATTTCCTTGAACAAGGCTAACATCTAGTGTATTTTCAAGATTTTGTATACGTTCTGGAGAACGATCAATTACATATACATCATGATTATCTTGTATCAAGCGTTGTGCCAAGGAATAGCCAACCTTACCAGCACCTACAATGACAATTTTCATCGCCTTTATTCCTCTTCTTGTGATTCATTACCAACAGGAGGTGTCCATTGACGTCCTGTTTCAGTTAACAATGTCCAACCATTATCTTGAACAATTTTTTTCTCTTTCATCAAATGCCCTAAAGCACGCTTAAAGGCAGCTTTACTGATATTAAATTTATCTTTAATCAACATCGCAGAAGATTCATCGCTATATGGCATCTTGCCTCCACGATTAAGAAGGTACTCCATTATAATGTCTCCATCAGATATGAGGGCCTTTTCCTTGGTAGGGCGCATAGATACATTGATTCGGCCATCATCACGTTTAAAGGTAACGCGACCTTCAACCATCTCCCCAACCTTTAGTTTTCTCGTCATTTCTGAGCGATGTAAAAAGGCTATCCATCGTTCTGGAGTAATAAAGAATGCCCCATCACTAGTTAAGTTATAAATAACACCCTTAACTAGTTGTCCTACCTTAGCCTCTGTAGCGGCCTTAGAAGCACGACGCATTTCATCATCTACATCCATAGATACTGCAAATCGACCAGATTTATCAGTATATAGGCGAACCCAAACCTTTTCACCAACTTGAGGACGTCCACGCATCTCAGCATGTGGCATAAAGATACCACGCTCAGTGCCAACCTCAACGAAACAGCCAAAGTTTGTAGTGTTGATTACCTCAACATAGCCAATTTGACCTACCTTCATCGCAGGTAAACGCATAGACGCAGTTAAACGTCCTTTTGGATCGCGATATAAAAATACCTCTACCTCATCACCAATAGCAACTGGAGATGTTTGTTGATCCTTATGAAGCAAAATATCATCATTTGTATTGCCTGTTTGACCATCTAGAAAGGCCCCTTGGTCACTAGTACGCAATACTTTTAATGTGGCAATTGTATTTTCCAACAATTCTGTAGCCATATTATACTCCTTCAAATGGAACTCGAACTGCATCATTCCACAACTCTTCTAAACCGTAGAATTCACGCAATTCATCACCACCAAAGACATGACAAATAACATCGCCAAAATCAAGTAAAATCCATTCCCCTTCACGGTAACCTTCTCTGTGGTTGACTGTCATGCCCAATTCTGCTGCTTTATCTTCCATTTCATCAGCAATACTTTGAGATTGCTTGATATTATTCGCACTAGCAATTAGGAAGTAATCACCTAACATAGATACACCTTCTAAATCGAGGATTTCAATATCTCTACCTTTTTTATCGAAAGCAGCTTGTGCTAATTGTAATACGATTTCTTTAATTTCTTCTTTATTTTTCATACTATTCCCCTTTTACCGTTTTTTACTACTCTCATCACCAGGTTCTGTTGGCTTTGTAATAGTCCCACCATTATGTTCTGATTCAGGCGCAACCTTGGCTGTACTATTAGTTGGAGCTGTTACAAATTGTGTCATTTCATTAGCTGGTAAATTTCCCATCGTAATGCCTACTAATCGTTGTGCTTCCGTAGGATTTACCTTCCAATATGTCATATCTCCTACTAGCTCTTTTTCGCCAGGAAGAATGTAGAAATGGATTTCTTCCTTATTGATTTTGCTAGCATTATACACAAGCTTAATAGCATCTAATGTAGAAATATTGCTATCATAATGATCCCAAATTCGCCAAATATGCCATGCATTTGTTAAGAAGAATGCATTATGCTCTTCTTCTACCCATAGTTTTAAAAAGCGTTCTTGTCGTTGTACACGTGTAAATGTATCATGTTTTGGATCAGAATATCTTAAATAAGCCAATGCTTTATCACTATCTAATGTTTGATAGCCTCGTTGCAAATCGATATCTTTATTTCCGTCTGCATCCACGTGTTCCATATTTTGTTCTACATAGATTTGTTGATTTCCTAATACATCATTCGTTTTTTTGAAAGCATTTTGGTTAACTACAACATAATATGGTATAGAAATATGGAACATATCTTCAATAACAGCTTTTGTTAAATCAATACCACCTTTTTCATAGATGCTATTGAGCATTGTTGCATCAGTCTGATCTCTGTTATCAATTTTACTATTACTAGGGATGCCAATAACATCCATAGTCTTTTGATCTAAATTAATAGACAACAAGAATAAGCTATCACTTTGACTTGGATTATTATCATCAGTACCGACAACAAGAATATATAACGGTTTATCTAAGCCTTTTTGCTCTACAGATACAGTATTACCATCTTGTTTATTTCCATTATCTCCAGATGCATCAGTTGATTCGGTAGTACCTACAATAGCTCTATATGCATAAGATACACCAGTATACAAACCGTATCCTATACCGCCAAGTAATGCTACTAGTACAATAATAGCTAATATAATTCTAGGCCATTTAACAGATGACTTTTGTTGACGTCTTCTTCTTCGACGGCGAGCTCTTGCTCGTTCACGTTCTTCCATATATAAACTCCATTATTTACAAGATTGTAACACATCATTACGACCAAGAATGGTCAAAGGATAAATAGATTGTTTTTGCTCAATAAGATGAATAATAGTGTTATCAAAACCAAGCAATACAGCTTTATCTAAATTTTGATCCGCTACTTTACGCAATTCATCAACACCTGGAAAATCTCGATTAGGTTCTATATAGTCTGCTAAGAATATAACTTTATCTAGTTTAGACATATGTACCTTACCAGTCGTATGAACCCTAATGGCTTCCAAAACCTCATTATCAGATATGGAAAATTCTTGTTTAGCACGAATCATACCGGCTAGTCCATGTAAAAGATTACCATTGCTTAATAATTCTTGATCAGCCTCATAAGATTCAGCACTAACTAGCTTTTGCATTTCCTTCAGCGAAAGCTCCTTTGCGCAATCATGCAACAATGCGGCTAATCTAGCCTTTTCCACATCAACGCCATAAAGCTCAGCTAAATGAGTGGCTGATTCAACAACGCCAAGAGTATGCTTAAAACGTTTTTTACTCAACCATTGACTCACGCTAACTTGTATTTCATCAAATGATAACATCCTTTATTCCTTCCCATAAATATGGTTTTCTTCTATATACTCCACTACACATTTAGGCAACATGTACCGAACAGTTTTTCCAGAACGTAACCGCTCTCGCAAATACGTAGCAGATAATTTCATCTCAGGAACCTCCATAAGATGTATTTTTTCTCGTGCTTTTGGTCCTAAAATATCTAATGTTTCATCAATAGCACTAGATCCATCAGGTCTTGTAGCGCCAATAAAGTGGACCTCATCTAATAATTCCTCAATAAATTTCCACGTTGGCAACGCACGAATTGTATCGGTTCCAGCTATAAAGTAAAATTCAACATTTGGTCCATAGATCACCTTAAAATGTTGAATCGTATCAACTGTATACGAAGGGCCTTCTCGACGCATTTCTACATCAGAAATTTCAAAATTTGGATTATCTGACACAGCCGCTGCTGTCATAGCATATCGATGATGGCTATCTATTACATCATGTTGCTTATGAGGTGGTATCCGTGCTGGCACAAAAATAACCTTCTCAAGGTTAAAACTTTCACAAGCCACTTCAGCAATCATTAGATGCCCTAAATGGATAGGATTAAATGTTCCACCTATGATACCTATACGACGTTTCTCTACCATAATAATGTCACACCCTTAATGACAATGACACAAATAATGATAAATAAGAGCAGTGCTTTTCCATAGGATATCCATTCGTATCGACCTTTTGGGGTATGAATATATCTGTAGTATGCCCTTATTAAGTAATATACTGTCTTCACTTTCGAACTTGGCCTTCTCCAAATACAAAGTATTTATATGATGTTAGTGCTTGTAATCCCATTGGCCCACGAGCATGGAGCTTTTGAGTACTAATACCGATTTCAGCACCAAAACCAAATTCAAAACCATCAGTAAAACGCGTAGAAGCATTATGATACACAGTAGAACAATCTACTAAGTTCATGAATACTCTTGCACGCATCGGTTCATCTGTTACGATAGCCTCTGAGTGATGTGTAGAATAACAATTAACATGATTAATGGCTTCTTCAAGATTTTCAACAATACGTACATTTAAGTCCATATCGTTATATTCAGTATGGAAGGAATCATCTGTTAAAGGAATTGTATTCTCCATATATTGAGCTACAGCTGTATCACCGTGAATTCGGACACCATATTCTTGTAGAGCCTCATCAAGACGTGGTAAAAACTCACCGGCCACCGCTTGGTGAACTAGCAATGTTTCCATAGAGTTACATACAGACGGACGTTGTACCTTTGCATTGATTGCAATTTCTAATGCCATATCGAGATTAGCATATTCATCTATATATGTATGACATACACCACTACCAGTTTCAATAACAGGAATACTACTTTCATCTACAACACGACGAATCAGTCCGGCTCCACCACGAGGAATGATGACATCAATATATTCACGTTGGTGTAATAATACACCAACCATATCCCGATCAAGAACTTCCACAAGTTGAATTGCATCTGGCGTAATTCCTAAAGATTCTAAGGTATTACGCATAATAGTCACGATAATTTGGTTGGTATGGAAGGCCTCCTTACCACCACGCAGTATCGTAGCATTCGATGTTTTTAAACAAAGCACACCAGCATCAATTGTTACATTTGGACGAGCTTCAAATATAATGCCAATGACACCAAAAGGTACCGCTCTTTTTTCAATAGTCAAACCGTTAGGACGTGTAATTGTTTCTATAACCGAACCTACTGGACTTTCAAGAGTAGCCACTTGACGAACACCTTCAGCCATTTGAGAAATGCGGCTAGGTGTCAATGTTAATCGATCTATCATGGTTTGAGGCACATTATAATCGCCAGATTTATCTAAGTCTAACTTATTAGCAGCCATGATTTCATCGGCTTGTGCTTCTACAGCATCAGCGATTGCTAATAATGCAGAATCTAATGTACCTTGATCAATTTGAGCTAATTCAAAGGATGCCGCTTTAGCTCTTTGACCCATATCTTTACAAATTTCTTCATACTGGTTCATAGGATATCCTCAATGTAATAAAACTAGATTATTACGATGTACTGCTTCATCATAGGTTGTATTAATACCTAAAATTTGAGCTATATCATTTGTATTATGACCTTTAATGGCCTTCATATCTTCAATGCCATAGTTGATAAGTCCACGGCCAATTTCTTTACCATCATGATAAATAGAAATTGTATCACCAGGTCCAAATGACCCATCTACATCAATAATACCAGCTGGTAAAATGCTCGCCCCTTTATCTAATACAGCACGCGCACAACCATCATCAATAGTGATTGATCCTTTCAATCGTTTACCAAAGGCAAGCCAATGATGTTTACCTGATAGCCCAGCATCATGCGCTTCAAAGAGAGTACCAATTTGTTCACCCTTACATACACGACGAACAGAATCTTCCACTTCACCAGATGTGATTACCATCGGTACGCCAGAGTTTGTAGCCATATGAGCCGCTTTAATTTTAGTATACATACCACCAGTACCCATATTAGATCCTGCTCCACCTGCAATAGCATAGGTTTCATCAGTAATTTCAGAAACTGTTTCTATTAGCGTAGCATCTGGATGAGTTGCTGGATTAGCTGTATATAAGCCTTCAATATCGGACAAAATAATCAGCAAATCAGCATCTACAATACCTGCTACAGTAGCAGATAAAGTATCATTATCTCCGATTTTAAATTCTTCAATGGCAACCACGTCATTTTCATTAATGATAGGAATAACATTGAGTTGCAATAACGTATGTAATGTATTACGCAAATTAAGATAACTATGGCGACCAGTACTATCTTCTTTTGTTAAAAGAATTTGACCTACTGTACGACCATATTCACGAAACATACGCTCATACATATGAATAAGGATGCCTTGTCCTACTGCTGCAGCAGCTTGTTTTAATACAAGGTCTCTAGGTTTTTCCTTAAATCCTAAAGGGGCCAGTCCAGCACCTGTTGCACCAGAAGAAACGAGGATAACCTCTTTACCTTGGTTAGCTAAATCTGATAGTTGGCGTACTAATCGTTCAATGCGTTCTAGGTTTAAATGACCATTAGCATAACAAAGCGTACTACTGCCTACTTTAACTACTATTCTTTTTGCGTTGATGATAGCACTGCGCATAGAATAACCTCCTAGGGCTAACAGGTTATGAAGACCCCATATAATACATGTTAGTAATATGACGATTTATTTAGGTAGAATAATTTTTGGTTCTTTTTTAGCTTTATATAAAACACCATTAAAACCAATAACTTGGACTAATTCAGCACCAAGCATATCAGCTAACTCTTGGAAAATCGTCTTATCTTCAGGGCTATTGTTGAGTAATTTTACCTTGATTAATTCACGAGCCATTAATGCTGCGCGAGCACTATCAATAACACTATTTTCTAAACCATTTTTACCAATTTGAACCACTGGTGGCATTGTTGCTGCCAAAGAACGTAAATACCGTTTTTGTTTTCCTGTCATTATTACTCCTACTCTTGGAATGTAAAGCGTTGATCGCCAATCACAACTTCATCACCGTCTTTACAACCTTTTTCTTTCAATTTAGCATCGAGCTCCATAAAACGCCAGATGCGTTGGAATCTACGAAGAGATTGATCATCACTTAAATTTGTCATTGCCACTAAGCGTTCAATACGTTTACCTGTAATATAGAATGCAGCATCATCACCACGAGTAATAACGAATTCCACATCTGGTTTTGCTTCGTATACAACTGTATCATCAGTTGCTTCTGGTTCTGGCTCGTAGTTTTCTACATAGTAGTAAGCTCGTTCCATGAGCTCTGGTAAGCCTTCACCGCTTAATGCATTGATAAGGAATACTTCATATCCTTTATCTTCAAAATATTTTTTTGTATCAGGAATTGTTGTATCATCAAAGACCATATCAATCTTATTGAGTGCAACAATTTGTTTTTTATTGGCTAATTTTTCAGAATATTTACGAAGTTCTTCATTAATAGCATCAAAATCAACCTTTGGATCGCGACCTTCCATACCAGATACATCAAGGACGTGAATTAAAATGTTAGTCCGTTCTACGTGACGCAAGAAGTTATGCCCTAGGCCAACACCTTCGCTAGCTCCTTCAATAAGACCAGGAATATCGGCTAATACAAAACTACGGTCTCCAGGGATTGTTACTACCCCAAGTACAGGTGTCAATGTAGTAAAGTGGTAAGCAGCTACCTCTGGTTGAGCTTTAGAAACCTTACGTAAAATACTAGACTTACCAACAGATGGATAGCCTAATAGACCAACATCTGCCAATACTTTAAGCTCTAGTTGTAACCAGAACTCTTCACCTGGTTCACCCTTTTCTGCAAATGTAGGTGCACGATTAGCACTTGTTTGGAAGCGTGCATTACCACGGCCACCACGACCACCTTTAGCAATAACAAAAGTATCGCCGTCGTTAACGAGGTCACAGAAAATTTTACCTGTTTCTTCTTCTTTAATTACAGTACCCAATGGAACCGGGATAATAAGTGGCTCAGAACCGCGACCATGCTTGTTGGAGCTTTCACCATTACCACCAGCAGGTGCTTTAAACTGACGTTTATATCTAAAGTCTACAAGAGTATTAATATTCTTATCCGCTTTAAATATAACGTCTGCCCCTTTACCACCGTCGCCACCACTAGGGCCGCCATTTGGCACGTATTTCTCACGGCGGAAGCTAGACATGCCGTCCCCACCGTCACCGGCCTTAACAAAGACACGCGCTCTATCTATAAACATACTTTAACTCCTATGCATTATTGCTGTAATAACTCTAATGCTTTTTTAATTTGAATATCATCTAATGTACTAGATGGATTTACACCTTTTGGTAAATCCAGTTCTACATCAGGTTTAATACCAATGCCGTCAATAACACGGTCATTTGGTGTATGGTATTTAGCAATAGTTACCTTAACACCTTCATTATCAAGGCTAGGGTAAATTGTTTGAACTGTACCCTTACCATATGTATTAGTACCTAAAATAGTACCTAGTTTACGGTCTTGAATAGCACCAGCTATAATTTCAGATGCACTAGCAGACCCTTTGTTAACAAGAACGACTAATGGCATAGCTACTTCTGGACCATTAGACTTATAAACCTCTTTTTTCCCAGCTCTATTTTGTACGGTTACTAATGTTCCTGGAGGCATAATATAGTTAGAAATCTTTTCTGTAGTAGATAATAACCCACCAGGATTATCTCGAAGGTCTAAAATTAGTTCCTTCATACCTTGAGATTGTAATTCTTTAAATTGTGTTTCGAAATCATCAGCTGTATTTTCTGCAAATTGACTAATCCGAATATATCCAACTGTACTTGTGAGCATTTTGCTTTTAACAGTAGGTAACACAATAGATTCACGGGTAATATCAAAGTGTAATTTTTCACCATTACGCTCTATATCAAGGTCGACAATAGTACCAGCCTCGCCGCGAATTCGAGAGGATGCATCTTCTACAGTAATATCACTTGTAGATTGACCATCGATAGCAATAATATGATCACCAGGTTTTATGCCCGCTTTGAAAGCTGGTTGATCTTCCATAATACTAACTGCATATAAACCTTTATCATCATAACCAAGAACCATGCCTACACCTGCATAAGTGCCAGATGTTTGCATTTTCATGGATTTAAATTCGTCAGCATCTAAATAAATACTATGGGGCTCTCCCAAAGAGCCAATTAAGCCTTTAAGCATACCATCATAAAGGGTCGCTTTAGACATCGGTGTCATAAAGACTTGACTCGCAGCATAGTAGGCTACAAATAGTCTTGGTAATCCCCAGAATGAACCAGATAAGTACCAAAACGTGAGCCACATAATAACTATGCCGGAGCCTATATATTTCAATAGACTCCATAACACCGTACGTGTATCAAATTTCATATTATAAATATCCCATAGGATCAACAGGATCCCCACTTATACGAACTTCAAAATGTACGTGTGGCCCAGTACTATTACCAGTGCTACCAGCATAGGCAATAACTTGACCTTTAGATACATCTTGTCCTTCAGAGACAGCAAGCTCAGAATTATGGCCATAAAGGGTGGACATACCATTACCATGGTCGATAACTACGGCGTAACCATAGCCACCCATCCAACCAGACCAAACAACAGTACCTCCATCGGCAGCATGAACTGGCGTACCTTCATCAACACCAATATCAATACCAGAATGGTAAATCGTTGTGCCCCAAATTGGATGCGTCCGATAACCATATGGTGACGTAATTTCACCACT
Organism: Veillonella fallax; assembly: GCF_020687175.1. Taxonomy (NCBI): domain Bacteria; kingdom Bacillati; phylum Bacillota; class Negativicutes; order Veillonellales; family Veillonellaceae; genus Veillonella; species Veillonella fallax. The sequence continues at coordinate 13,869 of NZ_JAJEQD010000014.1, forward strand.
TACAGGCCAACCAAGTTGACCAGACCCTTGTACCCAAGAGTAGCTTGGTGCAGACTGTTGAGCCGCTGCTGCCGCCGCTGCTTCTGCCGCTGCACGGGCTGCCGCACGTTCCGCTTGACGCGCTTTTAAGAGAGCTGTAATTTGAGCAGAAGAAGCATTAAGTTCTTCCACAGCTTGCATCGCCGTAGCACGATCATTTTGTGCCTTCTGAAGAACTACTTCTCGTTCTTTTTTCTTTTGTTCAATTTCAGCTTGTTTTGCTACAGCAGCTTTTTCAAGCTCTACTAACTTAGCTCGAGATTGCTCAAGAGCCTGTTTACGTGCCGCAATTTCAGCACGTTCTTTTTTAATTTCATCGATTAACTTGATGTCAGAATCAATGATACGTTTTAAGATCTCTAATCGATTTGCAAAATCGCTAAAGTCTTTAGATCCAATGACAACATCTAAATAACTTAGACGTCCATTGATATAAATATCTCGTACACGCTTATAAAATACGGATTCTCGTCCTTCTAAGCGTTTTTGTGCTTCTGCGAGTAACTTTTCATTAACAGTAATATCATTTTCAACGGCAACACGTTGCTGTTGAATAGATTCTAACTGTTGTTGGGCCTGACGTAATTGCTCTTCAATTTGTCGCAACTGTTCAGATACACTTACAATGACAGTTTCTGCATCCGCTTTAATAGAATTTTGTTGATTAACTTGTTGTTGAATTGAATCTAATTGATTCGTTAAATCCTCATCTTCTGCAACGATATATAGTGGTGTTCCCAGTACCACCATACCTGTTAAAATTGTTGCTACAAGGCGAGATTTGATTGTGTTGTATTTCATAAACATTACACCTTCATGTATTGTTTTAAAGAAATCGTACTACCAATAGCACCTACTACTACGCCACCACCTAAAATATAGATAGCCACATCATAGAAGAATGGGAACATTGGTACTAATGGGAAGAATGCTAAGGACTCAGAAACTTCCATAGTAATGAAGTGGTAAAACTCACCTACACAAAGTACGGCAATTACAGCCCCCACTAAGCCCAATAACATACCTTCGATCAAGAATGGCCAACGAATAAAACCATTGGTTGCACCAACATATTTCATGATGGCAATTTCTTTACGTCGAGCGAATACAGTCAAGCGAATTGTATTAGAAATAATGAATAATGTAGCGGCTGCTAAGAATCCGATTAGTACAATACCACCAATTCTAATAACTTGAGTAATACGGAAGAGTTCTTCCACAATATCTTGACCATAATGTGTACTTTCAACACCTTGGAATGTAGTGGCCAATTTAGCTGTAGCCTTAACATCACTAGGGTTATCAAAGGTTAATACATAAGAATTTGGCAATGGATTTACATCGCCTAATGCATTTACCAATTGTTGTTGATCACCAAGGCGTGCTTTAAATTCTTTCATAGCTTGTTCTTTATTAACAAACTCTAAATGCTTAAGATTTGGTATAGCTTTAATTTGCTTACCTACCGCCATAATTTGGTCAGTTGTTAACCCATCTTTTAAATAAATACTCAATTGCACTTGGTTTTCTAAACTAGATGCCATGTTATTTAGATTGATAACACCGCAAAGGAATACACCAAGCATAAATAGAGATAAAGCCACTGTAGAAATAGATGCTAACGTCATAAGACCGTTACGCTTCATAGATTTGAGGGCTTCTTTAAAAAAGTATTTCAATGTTCTAGGCTTCATTAATTTCTGCACCTCTCATATTATCACTTTGAACGCGACCATCTTTAAGACGAATAACACGTTTATTTAAATACGAAACAAGATCCATATTATGGGTAACCATAATAACAGTTGTGCCAAAATTATTGATATGCTTAAACAAATCTACAATACCTTTACTTGTATCAGGATCTAAGTTACCAGTCGGTTCATCAGCAATAAGTACAGATGGACGATTTACAATAGCGCGAGCAATAGCAACACGTTGTTGTTCACCACCAGACAGATCCTCTGGTAAATCATTTGCTTTATCACTTAAGCCAACAAGTTCTAGTACATGACTTACCTTTTCCTTAATTACCTTTGGTTTTTCTTCAATTACTTCAAGAGCAAAGGCAATATTTTCTGATACCGTTTTGTTTGGTAATAAACGGAAATCTTGGAATACAACACCAAGTTTTCTACGTAATTTTGGAATTTTACTACGCTTCATACGCGTAACATCAAAATCATCAACAATGACAGTACCAGAATCGGGTACTACTTCATGAGTTAACAATTTAAATAGAGTTGATTTCCCTGCACCGCTGTGACCACAAATGAGGACAAATTCGCCCTCATTTATAGTTAAACACACATCGTCTAATGCAACAGAACCATTATCATAGACTTTACTAACATTCTTAAATTCAATCATGGGGTCCCCTTTGATTATTTACGAGTGATTACACGTTTTACTGCTTCTACTATGTCTTTTGCTGTCAAACCATATTTAGCCATCAATTCTTTTGGCGTACCACTCTCCCCAAATGTATCTTGTACACCAACGAATTCCATAGGAACAGGCTTATTAGCCACAACAACTTCAGACACAGCAGAACCAAGACCACCAATGATATTATGTTCTTCTGCTGTTACAATAGCACCTGTTTCAGTAGCTGCTTTTACAATTGCCTCTGCATCAATAGGCTTAATAGAAGCCATATTGATAACGCGGGCAGACACATTAGATTCAGCTAATGTTTTAGCCGCCTCAACAGCAGGGCCAACCAAGGCACCACAAGCAATGATAGTTACATCAGAACCATTTACCAATGTAGTAGATTTGCCAGGTACGAATGTATAACCTTCAGCTGTAACATCATCTACTCCAGCACGGCCTAAACGAACATATACAGGACCTTCATAAGATGCAGCCCATTCAACTACTGCTTCTGTTTCACGTTCATCAGCAGGTACTACTACAGTCATATTAGGTAAAGTACGCATACAAGAGATATCTTCCAAGCTTTGATGTGTAGCACCATCTTCACCTACGGTAATACCAGCATGTGTAGCACATACTTTTACATTCAATTTTGGATAACATACAGCATTCCGAATTTGTTCAAATGCACGACCTGTTGCAAACATAGCAAAGGAAGAAACAAATGGAATTTTACCTGCTGCTGCAAGTCCGGCACCAACAGAAATCAAGTTTTGTTCTGCAATACCTACATTAAAGAATCGATCAGGGCAGACATTTTTAAATGTATCAGTTTTAGTAGATTTAGATAAATCTGCATCTAATACGATAATATTTGTATTTTCTTTACCAATGCGAGCTAACGCATTACCATATGCTTCACGTGTTGCTTTACCCATTATTGTACCCCCATAATTTCATTAACAAAGGTTTCACCTTGCTCTGCACTAGGTGCTTTACCATGCCAACCTGCTTGGCCTTCCATTTCAGCTACACCTTTACCTTTTACAGTATGCATTACGATACAAGTTGGACCTTCTGTGAAAGCTTTAGCAGATTCAATAGCATTATGAAGTTCATCAAGATCATGACCATTGACTTCAATAACATTCCAGTTGAATGCTTTAAATTTCTCAGGAATTGGCAATGGAGAAAGTACTTTAGTAATATCACCATCGATTTGAAGGCCATTAAAATCAACAAAAGCAGTCAAATTATTGAGTTTATAATGACCAGCAAACATTGCTGCTTCCCATACTTGACCTTCTTCAAGCTCGCCATCGCCTAAAATGGAGTAAACGCGATAATCAGCATTGTCAATTTTGCCTGCCAATGCCATACCACATGCGGCAGAAATGCCTTGGCCTAAGGAACCTGTAGACATATCTACGCCAGGAGTATGTTTCATATCAGGATGGCCTTGTAACATATGGTCAATTTTACGTAAATTCAAAAGTTCTTCTTTAGGGAAATAACCTTTTTCAGCCAATGTAGCATATAAAGCAGGAGCTGCATGACCTTTAGAAAGGACAAAACGATCTCTATTTGGAGCTTTTGGATTTGCTGGATCTACATTCATTTCTACATAGTACAACAAGGCCATCACATCAGCGATAGATAAAGATCCTCCTGGATGTCCAGATTTTGCTGCCGTTACAGACTGAACAATACTAACGCGAATAGCTTTTGCCTTCTCTTGAACTAGTTGTTTAACATCTTGTGTTAATGTAGCCATAGAGACCTCACTTTCTGGATTGGATCCAATATATTAATAATCTTTAAGTAATGAAATAGCGATTTCTGCATTGCGTTGAGAGTTTAAACGCAATGCTTCAATACGATCATAAGATGCTTGATACTCTTCTTTTGAATGTAAGAGATTATGACATCGCTGATATAGCGCCTCTTCTCTAAGATGTGTCATTGTTCCTATTGGTTCCTGACCAATCATATGTAAGAAGCTTGTAATTTTAGGATCGTAGGAAATACCGATAACAGGTTTCCCCATTAAAGAGCTAAATACTAGAGCATGAAGACGTATACCAATCATTAGGTCCACATTCCCCGATAAGGATACTTGTTCCTCTGTAGAGAATGGGCCTTCAAGAACAATAGCCCCCTTTGGCATATAATTAGCGATAATTTTAGCTTCTTTTGTATCCTCTGGATGAGACATAGGAATAAAAATAATTTCTACCTCATCTTGCTCTTGTAATCGGCTCAACACATTGGCTAATGATTCACGATATTCTGTATCATCTTTCCAACTACGAACAGCAACACCAATTCGTTTTGGATTCTCTATAGATTTAGGTAGTTTAGATGTATAGCCTTCTAAAATACGTTTACCAATAGACAAATTTGCCGGTTGCATAGCCAAAACAGCATCAGCTGTAACCTCTACATCTTCAATTCCTAAGGACTCTAATTCAGATTTTGAAATAGAATCACGAACTGTAATGGTATCCACAAATCGCAATATAAAGCTAACAGCACTTCGTGTAGAGGGACGATTTAAAGGCCCAATACCTTGAGAGTAAAGCATTACCTTTTTTCCCATCATTTTAGCTAAAGCCATAATACTTAAATAGTAATATGTATTACGAATACTTGTAGCATCTTGTAAAAGACTGCCTCCACCACTGATCACTAAATCAGAATTGGCAATAGCCTTTAGAATACCGAATGCAGAAAATGTTCCAACCGCATGAATGTTATGTTTTTTGCTTGTCTCTGTAGGATTACCAGAAATAACCGTAATATGCGCATCTGCTTCCTCTTTGCGAATGGCATCGATAATGGCACAAAGCATTGCTTCATCGCCAGCATTACCAAAACCATAATAACCAGAGATAACAATATTACTCATGGTCAACCTCCCGCGCTTGGAACCATTGTGTTACGTACATCATGAAACGTACAGCAATGATAAGAAGCAAACCTAAGAGAGCACCAATTAATAAACCATCATATCCACGCATAATAGACATGAATACAGGAGTTCTAATATGACAGAATGTTTCAACCATTGAAGCTATGCCGATAACACCTGCAATAGTTAATAAGAAATGGATTACTGTAGGCCATTTACGTAAGAATGCAAACGTAGCCAACATTAATGCTGGGTGACCAATAATGAACTCTTTTTCTCTAGGTCTTGCATACAATGTATTTTCAAGGAAACGACGAAGCATAAGTTCAAATCCTGGTACAGGAACACCTGCTGTATGACCACTGCGGCCAACAAATACCCATGCCACGCCACCAAGAGCAGCCATTACAAAGAATACGTAAAATTTAACATCCATTGTTAAGAATTCAACTACAAATTTCTTTGCTTCTTCTTTAGAGTTAATCATACGACCTTTCCACAAAGGGAAACGTTGTAAGTACGCGATGATCACCAATACAATTGGAAGTACAAATGTTAACTTAACACCTCTAAAGATAGCAAATTCCATAAAGAATTTCGTATTTCCTAATAAAGATGCAATATACATACCGCCAATAGCCGCAAATAATGCAGCAATTACGAGATAAAGCACTGCTAATACGGTAGATTTAATAGCACCTAATGGACGAGCTCCATCATAACGACGCCATTCCTCCATCAAGCGAATCATGGCACCTACAGGAGCCATAATAGCACTAGATAAAGCCCAGATTTGAGTAATCAATGTACCACTTGTAATGATGAATAATACTACAGATACAAGGGAAATGCCAAAGAATGCTACCAATTGTGTATGTTTACGCATTGGAACTAACATTTGAGCAACATAAACGAATAGCGCAATAGCACCAATCATTGTGATGACTACTAATAAAGGATTTGGCGTATAAGGAGGATAAATATCAGCAGGACCGAATTCATAACCTTTAGTAGATAATTTTTCAGTGGTCATCCCAATATAGTTAATAGTTGTTTGTAATACTGTTTCATTGTTTACACCTGTTTCATACATAGGGAATAAGTTAAAACGAATATTACGTTCAATATCACTAATATAGAATCGTTGAGCTGCTTCTTCTGGAGTGATTTTCTTTAATTCATCCTTAGCAATTGTATATACACGGCCCACACTATAATTATCTTTAGCAGCCATTTCCAAGAAACCTTGTTGTGGCTCATATTGAAGTTGGTTAACGGCTTCAATACCAACTAGAGGAATATGATTCTTATGTAATAGTTCTAATGTTTCATCCGTTAAATTAGGAGCTCCTAGGGCCTCTTTACCAGCAAAGATCATGCCTGTTACATGTGGAATTCCTTCAAGACGCTTAAACACATATTGGAGGTCATCTGATGTTACATTTCTGTAGTTTGTAGGACGAACTATAACATTAAATCCACGATTAGCAACTTCTTGAGCTTGTAGCTTGGAAATACCAAGATTCATTTTTAGATAGCTATCAGCGGTAGCACCATATAATTCAAGGACCGGACCAATACTAGTATTAAGCTCTTTAACTTTATCTTTACCAATACGATGATATAAGTCTTCACGAATTTCTTTATAGTAACCTTCTTTACCAGAAATTAATGCTACATAGGTTGCACCATGTTTAACGGATGCCCCATTAACACGGACTGCATCCATCTCTTCGGAGCTTAACACCTTAACTTGACCAGCATCCTTAGCTTTTTCTAAGGTACGATCATAAATGGCGAATGCTGTTACACCTGCATTACGAAGTGCATCAAAAGCCTCTTGTTGACTGCGCTTTTCAAAGGCATTAGCTCTTAGAACAGCATCATAATCTACGATATTTTCAATATGATTTTGAGATTTTTCAATCTGATGGCGTTCAAATACCAAATATAAAGAGGATACAAGTCCCACTATAATACAGAGTATTAGAATCCAAGAGTACTTACTTTTTTGTGTATTCCGATGATTCACGATAAATCCTTTCTAGTTAAGTACAGGTTTAACTTTGATGTGAATTTCACCATTATCAACAGTTAAGCTTTCAGCTTTCACAGGAATTGGGAAGTTATTAAAGTTATAAACTTCTGTAGCCTCTAATACATTAGATGTCAAACCTGGGATAGTAGCACCATTAATGGTGAACTTTTTAGGTGCGAATAGTAAAGTATTATCCTTTAATTCTAAGTTGCCATCTAATCTAACAGAACCTTTAAATACCATGCCAACATTCATGTTACCAGTTAAGCTGATGTTATCTTTATTGATGTTTACTTTTACATCTTGAATTTCACTACCAGCTTGAGTGCTTAAGAATTTAGCCAAATCTTCATTAGTCACAGTACCTTCGATACTAGAACTACCTACACTTACTACATCAATTTCTTGGCTAGCCAATAATGAAATTGGATTTACAAGAATTTGTGTTGCATCATAATTGAAGTTTGCAAAGTTTAATTTACCAAGTTTTACATCATCTAAAGAACCATATACATGATCAGCTTCACCATAGAGTAATTTAAATCCTGGTTGAGACTCAACATTTACTGTTTGAGAAGATGGTTTTAGTGAATCATTTAACTGTTTTTCAATACGGGAACTAATATAAGAAGGTAATAAAAATTGAGTTGCTGCTGCTAAAGCAATAATCAGCACTAATAGGAATAGTAAAAACTTTTTCATAAGAACTCCTAAATTGTTAAATTCGCTTCTTTTTTCAAGAAACCTTCCATAAATTGATCTAAATTACCATCCATAACGGATTGTACATTCCCTGTTTCAACCCCTGTGCGATGATCCTTAACGAGATTATATGGGTGGAATACATACGACCGAATTTGACTACCCCATTCAATCGCTTGATAGGTACCACCAATTTGCTCTTTAAGTTCTGCTTGTTTTTCTAATTCTAATTCAAATAATTTGGCGCGCAATAATCGTAATGCTTGTTCCCTATTTTGCATTTGAGAACGTTGAGTTTGACACTGAACTACGATACCTGTTGGCCTATGCGTCATACGTACAGCAGAATCTGTTTTATTGATATGCTGACCACCAGCACCACTAGCTCGGTATGTATCTACCTGTACATCTTTCATATCAATATTGATTTCTACTGTATCATCGATTTCTGGCATTACATCAACAGCAGCAAAGGATGTATGACGACGTGCAGCAGCATCAAATGGTGAAATACGCACTAGACGATGTACACCTTTTTCAGATTTCAAATAACCAAAAGCATTTTCACCTTTAATTAAAAATGTAGCAGATTTTGTACCTGCCTCATCACCGGGTTGTTCATCCATCAATTCAATAGAGAATCCTGCTTTTTCAGCCCAACGTAAATACATGCGAATCAGCATGGAGCACCAATCTTGAGCCTCTGTGCCACCTGCACCAGCATGGAATGTTAAAATCGCATTATTAGCATCATATTCACCACTAAGCAATAAAAGAACTTCTTGTTTTTCTACAGTTTCTTCTATTTGTTGAACATAATCCTTGATTTCACCTTCCAAAGAACGATCATCTTCCTCTATTGCCATCTCAAGCATTACATTAGCATCTTCAATATCACTAACAAGTTGTTTATAGCTTTCTACAGCATTTTTCAATTGTGTGGCTTCTTGAGAAATCTCACGAGCCTTGTCTGGGTCATCCCAAAATGTAGGGTCGCTCATTTGTACATCTAGTGTAAAGATTCGATCCTCTTTCTGAGCAATGTTAAAGTGAATCCCTCATTCCATAAATACGTTCTTCTAGATTAGAAATAATAGGTTTTAAATCTTCTAACAATTTATGTTCACCACCTTTAACTTATTAGCTTATTACATCGATAAACTATCACCTTAATAAAATAGAAAAATGGCCGTTGCCCAGAAGGAAATCCCATTGAGCAACGTGCCATTCACAAATCTTAATCTATGTTTTGTGGCTCCAACACATCTTCATGATGGGGTTGTGCACCTTCTAAGTGGTCAACTGGTTCTTCAATTTCTTGAATCAATTGTGCACGAATTTTGTACAACGCCATGATTGTTTCATCTTGGATAGCAGCAATCATGTTTTGGAACATATCAAAGGCTTCAAATTTATATTCCACCAATGGATTTTTTTGGCCATATGCACGAAGACCGATACCTTCACGCAACATATCCATATTATCCAAATGTTCCATCCATTTGTTATCAACAACGCGCAACATAATAGCCTTTTCAAGCTGGCCAAACATAGCATCACCAAGCATATCAACGCGATCTTGATACTCAGCATGAGCAATTTCAATCAAGCGTTCTAATAATTCTTGACGACTATATTCTTCCATATCTTGAGGAGTCATAATATCTTCGGTTAAGAAATATTGACTCAAGTGCTTGTAGAGACCTTCGTAATCCCATTCTTCTGGATATAATTTCTCATCTGCATAAGCATCTACAGATTCAGTAACAAGTTTATCAATCATTTCATTGATTGTGTCACGTAAGGACTCATTACGTAAAATACGACGACGTTGTTCGTATAATACTTCACGTTGTTGATTCATAACATCATCATACTCGAGTACATATTTACGAATATTATAGTTATGATCTTCTACTTTCTTTTGAGCACGTTCAATAGATTTAGTAATCAAAGAATGCTCAATAGGTTCATCCTCTTCCATGCCAAGTTTATCCATAATGCCTGTAATATTGTCAGCACCAAAGATACGCATCAAATCATCTTCTAAAGATAAGAAGAATTGAGAGGAACCTGGGTCACCTTGACGACCAGCACGACCACGCAACTGATTATCGATACGGCGACTTTCATGACGTTCAGTACCTAAGATGGCCAAGCCACCTAATTCAGGTACACCTTCACCTAATGTAATATCAGTACCACGACCTGCCATGTTTGTAGCAATTGTTACCATGCCCATTTGACCAGCATTGGCAACAATTTCAGCTTCTTTTTCATGATGTTTAGCATTCAATACTTTATGTGGTACGCCTGCACGTAATAACATATCTGAAAGCTCTTCAGATTGTGTAATAGATGTAGTACCAATCAAAATAGGTTGACCAGTTTGATGTCGTTCTACAGCATTACGTACTACGGCACGATATTTAGCAGCCTTAGTTTTAAAGATTTGATCTGGCAAATCTACACGGGCTAATGGTTTATTTGGAGGAATAGGCAATACTTCCAAACCGTAAATATCGATGAATTCTTTTTCCTCAGTCTTAGCTGTACCAGTCATACCAGCAAGCTTTTTATACATACGGAAATAGTTTTGGAATGTAATAGAAGCCAATGTTTGACTTTCACGTTCAACCTTCAAGCCTTCTTTAGCTTCGATAGCTTGATGTAAGCCATCAGAATAACGACGACCAAACATCAAACGACCTGTAAATTCATCGACGATAACAACTTCACCATCTTTAACTACGTAATCAGTATCGCGATGCATCATAGCATAAGCACGTAAAGATGCACCAAGTAGATGGTTTAACTCGATGTTTTCTGCATCATACAAGTTTTCAACACCAAGCATTTTTTCGACTTTTGCGATACCAGAATCAGTAGGTGCAATAGTCTTTTGTTTTTCATCAATTGTATAATCTTCATCTTTTACAAGATGAGGAACAATTTTAGCTAACTTGTAGTAATTATCTGTGGAACGTTGACCAGGACCAGAAATAATTAATGGAGTTCTCGCTTCATCGATAAGAATAGAGTCAACTTCATCGACAATTGCGTAATTCAATGGACGTTGTACCATTTGAGATACATCAGATACCATGTTATCGCGCAAATAGTCAAAACCAAACTCATTATTTGTACCATATGTAATATCACATGCATATGCTTCTTTACGTTGGTTATAATCGAGATTAGCCACAATAAGACCTGTAGAAAGGCCTAAGAAGTTATATAAACGACCCATTTGTTCACTATCGCGAGTAGCCAAATAATCATTTACTGTAACAACATGTACGCCGTTACCTGTCAATGCATTTAGATATACTGGCAATGTAGCAACTAATGTTTTACCTTCGCCAGTACGCATTTCTGCGATATTACCTCTATGAAGGCAAATACCACCGATCAACTGCACATCAAAATGACGCATGCCTAACACACGTTTAGATGCTTCGCGAACTACAGCAAATGCTTCTGGCAAAATGTCGTCTAACGTTTCCCCTTTTTGCAAACGACGTTTAAACTCATCGGTTTTTGCTACTAAGTTAGCATCACTTAATTTAACATAATTCGGTTCAATTTCATTAATATGATCAGCAATAGCACGCATTTTTTTAATTTCTTTTGCGTTATTATTGCCTAATAGCCTTTGTAAAAAGCTTAACAAACAAATCACTCCTCTATAGGACATCTTACATTATTTTATCTAATTTATTATAACGAAAATGCCTTGAATAGTCAAAGAATTCAAGGCATTTCACGATTATTTATAGCATTTTATAAAAAAGGTGGATGACTCAAAATGGTCATCCACCTTGATATAATAATCGGCTGATTTAAAAAGTAGAAAGGAGTTAGGATTATTGTCAGCCGATATTATAGGTTATTGTAATTCTGGCTCAATCAAACCATAGAATCCATCGTGTCTACGATATACTACGTTCATTGCTTCTGTTTCAGCATTGAAGAACATAAAGAAGTCATGGCCAATAAGATTCATTTGTAAGATAGCTTCTTCTACATCCATAGGACGTACTGCAAAGTGTTTCCGTTTTACAACTTCGATAGTTTCCTCTTCTACAGGAGCTGCTAAAGCTTCAGGATGGAAAGCTTCTTGTTTTTTGAAGCGTTTTGCTAAACGAGTTTTATGTTTATGGATTTGACGTACGATCTTGTCTATTACTAAATCAATAGCTGCATACATATCATCGTTTGTTTCTACACCGCGAAGAACGATCTTATCAACGAAGCATGTAAGTTCAACAGTAGATTTATCTTTAACAACGGATAAAACCGCTTGTGCATCTAACTCATCATCGAAGTAACGAGTTAATTTGCTCAATCTTTTTTCGATGTATGCTCTTAGAGCATCTGTCACTTCAATGTTTTTACCTCTGATTGCTACTTTCATAAGTCAACACCCTTTCTAAAAATCATCCACGAGATACGAGTGTGTAGTAATTTTTTACTTATCTCTCGTGTTATATTTAGTATTTCTACATCAAGGTATAAAACTCCTCTTTTTTTCAAAAGAATTTTTATATTTTTTGCAGAATTATAAATATTATTTCCAGTAACAATCGAAAAACTCCAATATCATGCGATATCGGAGTTTCTTTATATGTTGCTTTTATGTATTTTTTGGTATGTTATTACGCTTTTACAACGTTAGCAGCTTGAGGGCCACGGTTACCATCAACGATATCAAACTCTACATTTTGACCTTCTGTCAAAGATTTGAAGCCTTCGTCTTGGATCGCAGAGTAATGTACGAATACATCGCTACCGTCTTCACGTTCAATAAAACCATAACCTTTTTCTGCGCTAAACCATTTTACTTTACCTAACATGGTAACATCCTCCTAAAAATATATATATTGTCTTACTGTCTTGCACTACACTTGTATCATAACACAGCATGTATAAAATATCAAACAATAATATTAACACTTTTAATGAATATACAAATATATCTTATTGATAATTCATCCCCTAAAAACTACTTTAAAACCTTTATTTATCTATATTATAAATATTTCCGAACAGCACATTAAATTATTACATAATTTTATAATCATAAAAATATATGAATTAAAAATTATTACTCCAAAATATATATGTATAAAATATTTATATATCACAAATATTTATAGCGATAATCGAATTTTATAGATTAAGAAAAGCCTAAAAGCGCTTATTTACAAGGGTTGAACAGATACGGATAAAATAAGTCATCAAATATATTAATAGATATAAATCGATTCATATATTAAGAAATTTAATATCTACAAATTTGGTTATCTTTAAAAATACAAAAAAAAGGAAGCAAACTCTGAATTTCAGAACTTACTTCCTTTTATGTTAGAAAATATTATTATAAAATTTTCGACAAGAACAATTTTGTTCGCTCATTTGTTGGAGCATCAAATACCTTTTCAGGAGTATCATCTTCTAAGATTAATCCACCATCAACGAATAATACGCGGTCAGCTACTTCTTTAGCAAAGCCCATTTCATGAGTAACAATAACCATCGTCATCCCTTCTTCTGCGAGAGACTTCATTACATCTAGAACCTCACGAACCATTTCTGGATCGAGTGCAGATGTAGGTTCATCAAATAGCATAACTTTTGGTTTCATCGCTAGGGCACGGGCAATAGCAACACGTTGCTTTTGACCACCAGATAAGGAATCAGGATATGCATTAGCTTTATCTCCTAACCCAACGCGATCAAGTAAAGCTTGTCCGATTTTCTTAGCTTCATCACTAGAAGTTTTACGAACCTTAGTTTGAGCTAATGTTAAATTTTCCATTACAGTCATATGTGGGAAAAGATTAAAGTTTTGGAATACCATCCCTACTTCAGCACGAACTTCATTGAGTTTAGACTTATCAGAAAGATCCATACCATCTACAATTACCTTACCAGATGTAGGCTCTTCTAAGTAGTTCATAGTACGCAATACTGTACTTTTACCAGAACCAGATGGACCAATTATAACGACAACTTGACCTTTTTCTATATGTAAATCAATGCCCTTTAATACTTCATTTTTACCAAAGGATTTATGTACATTTTCTAATTTAATCATTTAATGCTATATTTCCTTTCAAGGTAACCAACTAATTGTGAAATTGTTACTGTCATAATAAGGTAAATAACAGCAACTGTACCCCAGATTTCAAAGGATGCATACGTTTTAGCAATGATTAATTGACCACGACGTGTCAATTCTTCGAAACCAATTACAGAAACCAATGAGGAGTCTTTCAACATAGCAATAAATTCATTACCCAATGGTGGGATAATTGCTTTGAAAGCTTGAGGCATGATGATATAACGCATAGTTTGACCCCAAGTTAAACCAAGAGATCGACCTGCTTCCATTTGACCTTTATCGATAGACTGGATACCAGCACGGAAGATCTCAGACACATATGCACCAGAGTTAATACTACATGCGGTAACAGCTGCAATAAATGGATCAATACGTTGTCCTGTAATCATTGGCAAAGCAAAATAAATCAAAAAGATTTGTACCAATAACGGTGTACCACGAATGATATCTACATAACATTTTGCTAATAATCTAACTACAGTAAATTTAGATAAATTTGCTAAGGCTACTAATAAACCGATAAAGAAACCACAGCCAACAGACATAGCTGTAATTTCTACGGTTACAAGTGCACCTTGTAATAAGAGCGGTAAATTATCCGCAATTAACCCCCAATTAAAACTCATGATCTCTCCTATTATTTAAATTCTACCACTACTGGCATATCAGCAGGTGCATCTACATTAAACCATTTTTTATATAATGTATTAAATTCACCATCAGCCTTCATATCTGCAATTGCTTTATTGATTTGTTCTTGTAAATCTTTATTATCTTTATTAATTGCTAAGCCCAAATATTCTTTTGTATTTGGATATGCCATAAATTTAATATGTTGATCTGGATGTTTAGTACTGTAATATTGAGCCACTGGCAAATCAATAACAGTTGCATCAGCACCACCATTTTGTAATTCTAACAAAGCTTCATTACTATGGTCAAACTCTTTTACAGTAGTAGCTTCGATTTTATGGGCTAAATCTGCACCAGTAGTTCCTAGTTGAGCAGCAATTTTCTTGCCTTTAAGATCGTCAAGAGATGCGATATTTGCGCCATCTTTATATACTACAGCAAGGGCATTTTCATAATAAGGGGAAGAGAATAATACCTTTTCACTTCTAGCTTTGGTAATCGTCATACCAGATGCAGCTACATCAATATCATGTGTATTTAAAGCTGGAATCAAAGCATCAAAAGCAACATTCTTAAGCTCTACATCTTTATTGATACGTTTACCAATGGCACGAATTAAATCAATATCAAAGCCTGTGTAGTCTTGAGTTTTTTCATCTTTAAATTCAAATGGTACAAATGTGGCATTAGTACCAACAATGAGTTTATTAGAAGTTGTTTGTGTAAAAGATCCACAACCGCCAATTACAGTACCGGCCATTACTAACATACAACCACCAATGATTAATTTTTTTAACTTGCTATTTAACATCGAATCATCCTCATTTACTAAACTAACTATTTTTATTCCACTAGTATACCACTTAGTATAATTATGTCAACAATTTTGTATAGAATCATCCTGAATATCAATTAATCACTATATTTATATTTTATTTTTATACACTGATTGTATATTTATAACAACAATGTATAAAAACTTTCCCATAAGAATCGGTATTTTTACCATTTTTAAATATACAGATGTATAAAAAGAAAAAAGCACATGAGAAAAGCCTCATGTGCCCGCATACGGCTGACCTGGTCTTTGCCCCCACACTCGCCTGCTGGAGGGTTCGCTCATAAGTCCGAGACTCCCCACTACTACCCCTCTCGGTTTTACCGGCAGGACTTACACCTAAGCCGCACCATGCTCACAACCCCTTGGGTTGCTTATGTGGATCGTTTTGCCTGCGACTGGCATCGACTTTCAACCACAGACCCGTATAGACGTATTATAAAGAATAACAGTATACATGTCTAGATTTATAATTATATATACATTCTTAAAATTAATAAGACGTACCTATTAAATTATATTTCCGAACATAGCATCGTTCAGTTCTCATTGAAATGAGAATAAATTTTGCAACCCCTTTTTTGGTATGTATAGAAAATTGTCATAGAAAACCTAAAATATTCTTCATATTATTTTAATATTTATAAAATTAGTTTTTCTAGGTACTATATTTAGTACATTCCTAAAATGTCAATTATTTTTAGTATGCCAAATATGAATACAACATGTATAATAGAACATACGTATCATACACAAAATATTATTTATGGTGTATAATTTGTATACTATTAAATAAGAACGGCCTAAAGTTGTACGATATGAACATAAGTACGAGGGGTTGTACCATATGTTCTACATGTTAGTTAAAGGGGTTTATTATGTTTATGTTATCATTAATGCAACCATCTGGGTTGTACGAACTGGAGAAGGACAGTTTAGAAGCCATTAGCGCTCAGCTCTTGCAGATGATACAAATGAAAAGCTATCATCTGTACACTCATTCTATCCAAGTTTCAAACTATGCAGTTAGTATTGCTGCTAAAATGGGTTTACCGTTAAATGAAATTGAACAAATTCGCCATGCAGCATTACTACATGACGTAGGACTATTAATGGTACCTAATGCATTAATCCAAAAATCTCCATATCTTAATAAACAAGAAATGTCCAAGTATAAGCAACATGCTGCAAGTGGTGCGAATATGATCGAAAACTACCCTTGCTGCCAACAAATCTTGCCTTATATTCGTTACCATCATGAAAAATGGGATGGCTCTGGTTACCCTAAACATTTGCGTGGTGCTAATATCCCATTAGGAGCTAGAATCATTGCTGTTGCAGATTATTACGATACAACAGTTAATCCTTCTACAGAATTTTGGGCAAAAACAAAAGCTAAAGCTAAAGAAGAACTCTTTAGTGCATCCGGCTCTCTCTTTGATCCAGATGTAGTAAAAGCATTTATCGATGTGCTAGGCTAATATAATGATTAAGCGTTCACCATTCGGTGAACGCTTTTTTGTAATAATTAAAAGCTACCGCTAGCTAGTGTTAAAGCATCGAGCCTACTAGGATTATATGACCTAAGAACCTTTGCTACGGCTTCGATTGTTGCTCCTGTAGTATAAATGTCATCTACAATTAAAATACGCTTTGTGGAAAAATCGATGTCTTTATACTCTGCTTTGATCACAAAAGCATTCTCTATATTTTGATGTCGTTCTTTATGTGTTAAGGACCACATATCACTAGAAGTTTCAAACTTATATATACAATCTAGCCATACAAAATATCCCTTATCTATTTTCTCTAACGAGTATGCCCACTTCTTAAAAAATAAATCAACCTGATTATAGCTTCTCTTTTTCTTCTTAGTCTCACTTGAAGGTACGGGAACTATATAATCATATACAGTTTTACAATTGCTATTTACAATATTAAACTCATCATATTTCATGTAAAAGTTGTACGATGCTAAAAAAGGAGCAGCCCCCTTGGACTGCTCCTTTTTTTCATTAAATTTTACATCGTAAATCATAGACTTTAGACCACCACGATAATCCGCCAGCACACATACATCATCTACATAATGTAAAAATTTATGTGGCACATGACGAATATGTAATAGATCTTTAAAACAAGTTTCACACCAATCTCCTTGTGTTGCTACAGAGGCGCCACAGTGAGGACATACAGGTGGAAATAGGAAATCCCAAAGACTCATTACGAATCACATCTCCCTTGTAGTCGTTCTTTAAACAATGTATATCGTTCATCAGCATTTACGGTACGTACAGCACGTTCTACGGCACTTGTAGTACCCACAATTATAACCTTCCGTTTTGCACGCGTAACAGCTGTATACAATAAATTACGTTGTAACATACCACCATAACGTGGAACAAATGGAATGATAACTACACCATATTCACTACCTTGGCTCTTATGAACTGTAATAGCATAAGCAGGCATAATCATATGCGCTTCATCAATAGGTAAACGAACCTCTTTATGGATAAAACGGATACAAATATCGGTCCGTGTAATGGCGTAAATTACACCAATTTCACCATTAAACACTTCTAATTCATAGTCGTTAAGGATTTGAATAACCTTATCTCCTACCCTATAGGTAATGCCGTTGACACGTGCTTCACCCTTTAAGCTATCCGGTGGATTAACAGCTTGTTGTACATATTGAGAAATCAATGTACTACCTGCTTCACCACGGCGCATAGGAGAAATAATTTGAATGTCTAGTTCATCCTCTACATGCTCTTGTTCTCGTTTATACACATCGATGATGGCTTTCATCATCATGTCATAAGACTTAACAGGTATAAAGGAAAACTCTTCACTTACACTGTCCAGATTCGGCATTTCACCCCGGTTAATAGCATAGGCGCTTTCAACAATAGTATTACCAGAACTTTGACGATAAATCTGGTTGAGTCGTGTATAAGGAACACAATCACTATCAAGTAAGTCTTTTAATACAAAACCTGCACCAATAGGTGGTAGTTGATCAACGTCACCAACGATAATGACATGGGCTTCCTTTGGAATGGCCGCCATTAATGAATAGAATAACCGTACATTGAGCATTGATGCTTCATCAATGATAATAACATCTATATCTAATGGAT
Organism: Veillonella fallax; assembly: GCF_020687175.1. NCBI lineage: Bacteria > Bacillati > Bacillota > Negativicutes > Veillonellales > Veillonellaceae > Veillonella > Veillonella fallax. The sequence goes on from NZ_JAJEQD010000014.1 coordinate 32,682, forward strand.
CATCTTCATTCTTAGTAAAGTCGTAGGAGTCACTGCCTTGAACAGGTACTAGCAATCTATGAATTGTAGTAGCCTCAAATTCTGTTGCCTCTGTAAGTCGTTTAGCAGCACGTCCCGTAGGAGCACAAAGAATAATACGCCCTAGTCCACCAAGTTGGAAGCCTTTTACTAAGGCCTTAATAATCGTCGTTTTACCAGTACCAGGGCCACCAGTTATAAGGGAAAACTTTTCAAAGAAGGATAGCTGTATAGCTTCTTTTTGAGCATCCCCAAATGTAATATGATTATCAGCTTCAAACTTTTCTATAAAACTAGGAACATCTAGAGAAATTGGATCAGCCTCTAATAAGAAATCTTTTGTATAATGAACGCTTTCTACTTCAGACACATACATTTCTGGAGGGTAAATATATAAGATATCTTCATAATAAGTACTATATAAAGCACCTTGCTCCAAAAGACCTTCAATAAAGTTAGCAATATCATCTACATCAGTTTGTAACAGATCATCTAAACGGCCAATAAGTTGATCTACAGGCAAACAAGTATGACCTTGATTATCTAAACTGCGTAAAATCCATTCTAAACCAGCCTCTAAACGGCGAGAGTCACTGCCAGTAATACCTAAATGTTCCGCCAGTGTATCAGCCGTACCAAAGAGCATATCTGGTGCTACACGTAACAAAGTATAAGGATTATCTTCAATAACAGCCACAGACTGAACACCGTAATAGGTATATACAGTGCGACTCCATTTAGACGAAATATGGTGACTTTCAAAAAAGTGATTTAAATCGGATAAAATACCTTCACCAAGTAACGTATTAAATAGTTCATCCTTAACACTTTTTCGAAGACCAGGAACATCCTTAATTTCTTCAGGACGTTCCTCTCGTAAAATTTCTAATATACGAATACCAAAATAATCAAGTACCTTTTCTACGGACTTTTCACCAAAACCTTTAATCCCTAAGTTCAATAAGTAGGTCTTTGCAGCACCCATATTGTCAGGTTTTAACTTCTCTACACTAGTAGCATCAAATTGTCGACCATATTTTTCATGTTCTACATAACGGCCGCGGACTTCGATATCCTCCCCTTCTTTAGGAGACTCAAATTTACCAGTACAAGTAATGTATTCCTCATTATAATCTTTAAGGACAAACACGCAATATGTACGTTGTGTATTCTCATATATAGTTCGGTATACAAATCCTCGTATGGCGTCCATTATTTCTCCGTATTAGGTAAGGCTTCAATAATTTCTTGTACCGCATCGGTAATGCTGCCTTCATTACCGATTTTAATATGTGCCACTTCTTCGTATAAAGGGTATCGTTCTTCATATACATTAAAGATATACTCGATACTTTCTTTAACAAGTGGGCGAATTTCAAGATCCAAATCATCTAGGATATGATTTACATCGCGATTAACAAATACAACAAGACCATTATTACGCATTAACTTTACTGTTTTGTCATAGGTAACGGTACCACCACCGGTAGCAATAACAGATGGCTTATTATGAATTAATTCTTTAATTGTACTGTATTCATACTCGCTGAAAGCATCTTTACCATCATAAATATAAATATTTTGTACAGATTTCCCTACTTTATCTTGAATTGTTTGATCTAAGTCGTAAAAGTCTCGGCCCAATTCCTTGGCTAACATTTTACCAACTGTAGTCTTACCAGCTCCTGGCATACCGATGAGAAAAATATGCTTATGCATATGCTCTTTTAAAAACTCATTGCTCATAGAAACAACAGTCTTTATATAATTTTCAACATACGGTGATAACGTTTTATCTTTACAATTTGCAGTATGCAATGCAACAATACTTTCATCACGCGCTTCATCTACTAAGGGTAAATGATGTTCATCTTTATATTTACCAATTTCTTTGATTAAAGATAGTCTTTTTTCAAATTCAGCGACTAATACAGCATCAATGCTATCTATTTGTTTACGAGCTTCTTTAATATCCATGAGAACCCCCTTATTATGCATTAGCCAAAATAGCTAAAGCCTGTTCTTCATCCACCTTCATTTGATCAATAAGATCTTGTAAGTTATTAAATTTAACTTCGCCTCTAATATAGGAAATAAATTGTACAAGAACTGTTTTTCCATATATATCTTGGTCAAAGTTAAACAGATGTACTTCGCATCTATGGTACTGATTTTTAAAGGTAGGATTATCCCCAATATTACCTACCCCATCATACCAAATGCCATCAATACACACGCGATTAGCATACACTCCATCTGGAGGTGTAGCCATTTCATTAGGAAGTAATAAATTTAATGTAGGAAACCCTAATGTACGTCCTCGTTGATCACCTTTAATAACAGTCCCTTTAAATTGAAATGGTCTTCCTAGCCAATGAGTAGCATCTTCCAATCGCCCTTCTCGAATCGCTTTTCTGATTTCAGTACTTGAAATAGGTGTACTAAGACCATCACAAGGCAATAAAGGCTGTACTAGGACTTGTATATGTTTATCAGACAATACTTGTTTCATATATGTAGGATTACCTAATCCTTTTGCACCGAATGTAAAATTCTCACCTATTACGATGGCTTGAACATTCATATCCGTACAAAGAGCATCTAAAAATTCATCAGCACTCATTTGAAGTAGTTCTTCATTCATAGGTAATCGCAAAATATAATCTACATTCAAATCATCAAGAACGGTATCCATAACCTCTTCTTGAATAACCCTCTTCGGAACACGTTCTGGATGTAGAATTGTCAACGGATGATGTTCAAAGGTAATGATAATGCTAACACCATTAACTGATGCAGCTTCTTCAACAGCCTTCCGTATAACTCGTTGATGACCTCGATGAATGCCATCAAAGGTACCTAGGGCATATACTTTTGTATCTTTGATTTGACGTAGTTCATCAAACGAATGTAATTGCTTCATACTTATCCTTCAATAAAAATATTTTTTTCCACCTTTAATGTGTGGTTTGTTCGTTTCATAATACCAATGAATCCATGAGGACCATAGGCTCTATAATAATGATCTGGTTTGGTATAGGAAAATTCACTATCAATAGATAATTGTTTACCTTGAACCATCATCTTTAATTGTACACTATTTACCGTTACTTTTGAAAGATGTGAAACTGCTGTATCCGTTGGTAACAATAGGCTTTCACCATGAATCATCAGTTCCTCAGCCATTTTTGCAGAACCAATATCAAAGGGCCCTACTTGAGTACGCGCCAAAGATGTCATCGTTCCTGGTATACCTAATGAAACACATATATCACGTAATAATGAACGAATATAAGTGCCTCCAGAACATGTTACACGAACTGTAAAATATGGAAATCCATACGCTACAAGCTCAATATTTTTTATATGAATTTTCCGTAATGGCAATTCTACAGAAATACCTTTACGGGCATATTCATAAGCACGAATACCATTTACTTTAATAGCGGAATATTTTGATGGTCTCTGATTTTGAACTCCACAGAACGTATTCAATGTATTGACTAATTCTTCAAAAGTTGGTTTTACTATAGCATCAGAAAGTTCTGAACTTTGAGACGATTCATTTAATAGAACGCCATCTCGCAATACCATGTCATTATCAGGCAATACCGGTTGACCTGAACTATCTTCAGTATCTGTAAAAGTCCCCAATTTACATTCTGCCACATAGGTTTTATCAAAACCATCAGTGTATTCAATAAGTCGCGTAGCCTTACCAAGAAATATGGGCAATACACCATATGCCATAGGATCTAAAGTACCACTATGTCCTATGCGCTTCTCGTTTAAAATGCGGCGACAAATGGCAACAGCATCATGGCTTGTTATTCCAGGAGGTTTTAAAAATGGTAAAATGCCATCCATTATTTAATCACCTCAATAAGAGCTTGTTTTGCTTCCTGTAATGGTAAATTAATGGTACAACCGGAAGCTCGAATATGTCCGCCACCGCCAAAATTGCTAGCTATAGCATTCACGTCAGTTCCTTTAGAACGCAAGCTTACCCGCGTTCTATCATCAGCTTCAGCTTTTAATAAAATAGCTATATCAACAGTATCAACGTTTCTAATAATATCTACAAAACCATCCGTATCATCCCCAAGAATTGTCATGGCTTCACGATTCAACTCGATTGTAGCCACGGTGTTATTCTTGTAAAACTCGATAGTTTGCATAACTTGTTTTGTTAATTCAAGACGACTGGCAGACACAGCTTCAATCGTTTCAGAAATAACATTAGGTCTAGCACCAGCTGCTACACATTTTGCAGCCATTTCTAAAGTATTGGCTGTGGTATTACTGAACTTAAAGAAGCCACAGTCTGTAGCAATAGCCATATATAATGCAGTGCCCATAGACTCGGTGATAGGCCAATTCCATTTTGTACATAAATAGGTAATAATTTCACCAGTAGCAGCAAAATTAGGCTTTAAATATAGATGATCCGCAAACTCTGTATTAGAAATATGGTGGTCTATATTAAAAATAGGTGCACTCCATAGTGCACCTACTTTGCCAATTCGCTCATACGTGCTAGCATCCAATACCATTAGCATATCAATATCAACAGGATTTGTTTCAAAATACGCTACATCATGGATGTGGTCCGTATATCGTAAGAATGAGTACTTTTCAGGAACTACATCATCCACTACCATATATACAGTTTTACCTTGCCCTACAAGGGCTTCGTAAAAGGCCACCATGGACCCGATAGCATCACCATCGGGTCTAACATGGACGGTTAGCATAATAGAATTAGCTTCACACAGAGCCACATGTAATTGATTAATAGTAATCTTACTCATGTTCTCTATCCTTTGTGTTAATTTTTTTCTTCGTCCTTTTTAATTTCATTCAAAAGGGATTCAATATGCATGCTATAGTCTAAAGACGTATCCTTATCAAATGTGATAGAAGGAATATGGCGCAACTTAAGTACTTTGCCAAGCTCAGTACGAATATGGCCTGCTGCATGCTTTAAAGCGATAAGAGTATCTTCTTTTTCCTTATCGGAACCAAACAAGGAAACGTAAATTGTAGCCTCTCGTAAATCACCGGTTACATGAACATCGGTAATAGTAGTAAAGCCGATGCGAGGATCTTTCAATCCACGCATCAACATTTGACTTACCTCTTGTTTGATGAATTCTTGTAATTTTCTGACACGAACGTCACTCATATAAACCTCCTATATTTGAGGTGCAACTTCTTCCATCAAGTACGCTTCAATTACGTCGCCTTCCTTGATGTCGCGGTAACCTTCTAAGGAGATACCACATTCGAAGGATGTTTTAACTTCTTTTACTTCGTCTTTGAATCGACGTAAAGAGTCAACCTTACCTTCAAATACAACAATACCATCACGGATCAAACGTACTTCAGAATCGTTAGTAATACGACCTTCTGTTACATAAGAACCGGCAACGATAGCTTTTGGTGTAGAAATAACTTGACGTACCTCTGCACGACCAACGACAACCTCTTTGAATTGAGGAGCCAACATACCACGCATCGCAGACTCAACGTCATTAATAGCATCGTAGATTACGCGATATGTACGAAGGTCAACTTTTTCATTTTCTGCAGCGCGACGTACATTAGCATCAGGACGTACATTGAAGCCCATAACGATTGCATTAGATGCAGAAGCCAACATGATATCGGATTCATTAATAGCACCTACTGCAGCATGAACGATAACGATACGTACTTCAGGGTTTTTAATGCCTTCCAAGGATTGACGCAATGCTTCTACAGAGCCTTGAACGTCTGCTTTAATGATGATATTAAGATCTTTTAACTCACCTTGTTGAATTTGATTGAAGATATCATCCAATGTAACTTTGTGAGTAGCTTGCAATTCTTGAACGCGTTGTTTAGCAATACGTTTTTCTGCGATTGCACGTGCTTCGTTATCATCCATACCATTGATGATTTCACCAGCTTGTGGAACTTCTGAGAAGCCCAAGATTTCTACTGGCATAGAAGGACGAGCTACTTTTACCTTTTCACCGCGTTCATTTGTCATAGCACGTACTTTACCATAAGCAGTACCAGCAAGTACAGTGTCACCTACACGAAGGGAACCTTTTTGTACTAATACGGTACATACAGCACCACGACCTTTATCAAGTTGAGCCTCAATAACTACGCCGTAAGCTTTACGGTTAGGGTTCGCTTTTAATTCCATAACCTCTGCTACGAGCAAGATATTTTCGAGCAAGTCGTCGATACCTTGTTTTTGTTTCGCAGAAACTGGAACCATGATTACATCGCCGCCCCATTCTTCTGGTAAAAGGCCATGTTCAGACAATTGTTGTTTAACATGGTCTGGGTTAGCACCTGGTTTATCCATTTTGTTGATAGCAACAATAATAGGTACATCTGCAGATTTAGCATGGTTTATGGCTTCAATAGTTTGAGGCATTACACCATCATCAGCAGCTACAACGAGAACTGCGATATCTGTAGATTTAGCACCGCGAAGACGCATAGCTGTAAACGCTTCATGGCCAGGAGTATCAAGGAATGTAATTTTATTGTCGTTATAACGAACTTGGTAAGCACCGATATGTTGAGTAATACCACCTGCTTCGCCAGCTGTTACATTAGTTTGACGAATTACGTCCAACAAGGATGTTTTACCATGGTCAACGTGACCCATGATAGTAACAACTGGAGGACGAGGTTTTAATGTTTCTGGTGCATCTTCAATTTCGATGATATCAGTAGGATCTTCTTCAGGTTCTACTTCTGTTACAGTTACACCAAATTCTTCAGCTACGATTGTAGCAGTATCAACGTCAACCTCTTGGTTAATGCTAGCCATAACACCTAAAAGCATCAACTTTTTGATGATTTCAGATACTTCGCGGCCCATTTTTTCGGCTAATTCTTTAACTGTTAAAGGACCGGATAATTCGATTTCCGTAGCAATCGCTGCTTCAGCCTTACGTTCAGCCTCAGCTTTTTGTTGTAAGTACTGTTCATTACGATGTTTTACGCGATTCTTTTTCTTTTGCATAGATGTAGATAACAAGGATTGAGGACGGTTGTTACCACCTTTTTTATTTTTCTTGTTACGACGATCATTGTTATTAGAATTGCGATTATCATTGTTTCGATTGTCGTTATTGCGATTATCATTATTACGCGCATCATTAGGACGACCATTGTTATTGCGATTGTCACTATTACGATTATTATTGTTAGGGCGGTTGTTAGCGCGGTCACCAGATTGTTGGTTACCTTCGGATTTACGTGTAGGTTCAGAGATTTGTACATGACGTACATTGCCCTTTTTATGGTCATTTTGTTTAGATTGATCGTCTTGTTTTTGACCACCTTGTTTACGATTATCCTTTTTCTGTTCGTTAGAACGATTTGGATGTTGTTGTTTATGTGGTGCAGCTTCTTGTTTATGAGCTGCAGTTGGAGCAGATTTTTGTTCTACTTTTTGTTCTGTTTTTTGTGCTACTTTAGGTGCTTCAGATTTCTTACTCAATTGTTTTTTTACAATTTCATAACCGGAATCATCTACAGAATTAACTGCTTTCGTAACATTTACATTATGTTGTTGCAAAATAGAAATGACCTGCTTACTTTCTACGCCGAACTCTTTGGCGATTTCATGGACGCGCTTTTTGGACATCTACATACCCCCTTATTATCGATCAATCTCTTTTACTATTGCCTTTGCAAATCCATCATCTAGTACGGCGACTACTACCCTAACTTCTTTACCAATGGCCGTTCCTAACGCCTCTTTATTGGCAATACTATGAAGTGGAATCTGATGTGTCTCTGCTAATTGAGTATATTTCTTTTCATTGTTGGTTGCACAGTCACCAGCGAGAAGTACCAATTTTGGTTCCTTTCTCTTTATAGCCTTTTCTACGATAAAATCACCAGAAATAACTTTGCCTGCTCGTTGTGCTAAACCTAAGAGATTCAAAATTTTATCTTCATTCATGTATATCAGTGATTACTCATGCTCTTGTAAATCACGTTGTAACGCTTCGTATATCTCTTTCGATACACTATGCTTTAATGATCGTTCTAATCGTTTTGCCTTATAGGCTTGTTCAAAGCACGACATGGATTCACATAGATAGGCTCCACGTCCTGGTGCTTTACCAGTGCGATCAATACTGATGTTACCGTCTGGGCTCAAGGCTACGCGAATCAATTCACGTTTTACCTTTGGCTCACCACATCCTACACAGGTGCGCATAGGTTGGGATTTCGGTTTCATGACTATTCTCCATCCTCAGCATTGCCAAAACCCGCAAAAGGTTCTTCAGCTGCTTGAGTTTCACTCTTAATATCGATTTTCCAGTTAGTTAATTTGGCTGCTAATCGAGCATTTTGACCAGCTTTACCAATTGCTAAGGATAATTGATAATCAGGAACTACAACGTAAGAGGATTTTTCTTCTTCACTTACATCAACAGATACAACCTTTGCTGGACTCAAAGAGTTTGCGATATAAATTGCTGGATCTTCATCCCATTTAACGATATCAATCTTTTCATCATGTAACTCATCAACGATATGTTGTACACGTTGACCTTTAGGACCTACGCAAGCACCTACTGGGTCAACATTTTCATCGCGGCTATAAACAGCAATCTTAGAACGCATACCTGGCTCACGAGCTACGGATTTAAGCTCTACCACACCTTCATAAATTTCTGGTACCTCTAACTCAAAGAGGCGTTTTAATAAACCAGGATGTGTGCGGGAAATCATGATTTGAGGCCCTTTCGTAGTTTTCTTAACCTCTACGATATAGCATTTAATACGATCTCCTTCGCGATATGTTTCTGTAGCAATTTGCTCAGTAGGAGGCAAGATTGCTTCTGTTTTACCTAAATCGATAAATACATTTTTACCTTCAACACGTGTAATAACGCCAGTAATAATATCGCCTTCACGGCTATAGTATTCTTCGTATACTACGCTGCGTTCAGCCTCTTTCAAACGTTGAATAAGCATTTGTTTTGCAGTATGGGCAGCACTACGGCCAAAGTTAGCTGGAGTAACATCTACTTCTACTACGTCGCCAATTTCAAAACGTTTGTCAATTTTGCGCGCTTCTAACAAGCTAATTTCTGTTTCTGGCAATTCCACAGTTTCTACTACTTGTTTTTTAGCCATTACTTTGTAAACGCCTGTTTCACGGTCAATCACAACGTACGCATCTGGATTAGATGTTGGTTCTTTGCGATATGCTTGCAACAATGCAGCCTCTAAGGATTCAAAAATAACCTCAGGAGCAAAACCTTTTTGCTTTGTAAGCACCATTACCGCTTGAATTAATTCTTGACTCACTCGTATGCCTCCATATATTAAAAATCAAGATGTAATCGAATTTGTGCAATGGCAGACCGTTCGAATGTCATACTTTCACCATTGATAGTAAAATCGATAGTTGTGTCTGTAAAACCTTCTAATGTACCAGTAAATTGTTTACTACCATTAATCGGTTTAAATAGCTGAATATCAACATCACGACCATTATAGCGAATCAAGTCCTTATCCTTCTTAAGAACTCGATCTAGGCCTGGAGAAGATACTTCCAATAAATAGTTTTCCGTAATTGGATCCTTTTCGTCGAGGACAGCACTTAGTTTTTCGCTAACCATCTGACAGTCATCCAAATCTACACCACCTGGTTTATCAAGGTAGACACGCAAATACCAATCGCGTTCACGAACGTAATCTACATCGACTAGTTCCATTTCGGTGCCGGCTATAATACCTTCAACTACAGAGGATACAAATTCCTCTACTGCTTCTCTCTTCATAGCCATCGCCTCCTTCATTACTACATCTTGTATATATCTCTTTTTTTCAAATACCTTAATTAGGCTAATCATAAATGAAAGAGTGGACATAAGCCCACTCTTTTAAAAGATTTATATAAAAGTCATATATAGTATATCACATTTGCTGTGTATATACAAATTCTACGCTTTCTTATGGGCTTTAACCAAACATTCCCACTTAGATTATTTCATATGAATATAAAATAACTCAAAAAATAGCATAGTCATATATAATGATTATCCTTAGTCAACACGTTCATTTAATCCTTTTAATATAGGACCCAAATGTTCACGTAAAACTGCAGTTAAATCATCTAAATTTTTAGCATCTAGGTGATGGTCTATTTCAGGATAGTTTTTATAACGAAGCTCTGCAAAGTATTCATCTCGCAATTCGTTATAATATAGCAATAATCCTGTACATTCGTCCATCTTACGATACTCACCGATAATAAAAGAACCATTTATCATCCGGATTGCATGAGCTGGATCAACATCACATACAAAGCCTTCTAGTTCTTTAGGCATAACCTCGGAAAAATCCCATTCAGGAATGCCTCGACGGCGATAGGTAAAGGTAAAGTTTTTCGCTGGTTCTATTAACATATTAGTTAACCCTTTAACACAGCGATCTTGTAATCCTTGCCAGAAAGACTCTAAATCAGCACGTACAAAAGAAATGTCAACAAAGGAAAACAGTGGCATTTCAATATGTACTGTATAGTCCTCTACCTCTTTATCATATAAGGCAGACCATCGCCATCCCAAATCATTTTGATAATGGAAAATAGGTACCTTTAATACCTCTTCACCTGCTGAAATACGCTCAAGGAGTGCCGTATAATCAGCTTCATTGGACGCCACTAAGGTAAATCCCTCAATTTGCTGAGGCAACCATGAATAATCTAATGCTTTACAAGCTTCAATAATCGTTTCCATATAATGCCTCGTACTTTTCTTGATACTGTAAGACAGATTTTACATAGCTACGCGTTTCAGGAAAAGGTATAGTATCAACCATGCCATTCCATTTATTCTCATTGAGCCAAGATTCAACATGACCACGTCCCGCATTGTACGCAGCTAACGCTTGTACCTCATCACCATTAAATTCTTTTAACAAATGACCTAGATACCATGTCCCTAACTCAATGTTAGTTTCAGGCTCTTTCAACTGACGGTCTGTATAATTACCATGCCCAACTTGTTGAGCTACCCAGCGCGCCGTATCAGGCATAAGTTGCATCAATCCAAGAGCGCCTGTTTCTGATTCGGCAGTATTCTTATATTTACTTTCAGCTAAGATAACACTAGCCACCAAGGAGGGGGGTACTTGTTCCTTTTCAGCTGCAGCCATGACTACATCTCTATAGTTAAAGGGGTACGCCACTTGACGCGCTATAGGATCATCTAAATGAGTAAAATAAAACCACCCAAGTACGACGCACGATAGCGCCGTTGCCGTTGCACGTTTCATATATCCCCCTTTCCTTACATAATCTTTATCCGATTTTAATATCGATACAATATACTAATCCACCAAATATTAGGTTACTATTATATAAAATTTTATGGGCTTATTATACCATTTAATACTAATTTTTATATACCAATTTTAGTACACAATAGGCAATTATTTTGATTCTTGTAAAACTGTCTCTATACGCTCATTCCAAATAGTATCCAACTGTACTATCAAATCATGAGGCGTACTATTATTATCAATGATAATATCTGCATTGGCACGTTTATCATCAAGCCGCATTTGACTATTAATACGAGCAAGGGCATCCTCTCGCGTATATCCATTACGACTCATTAAGCGTTCAATTTGAGTCGTTTCATTCACATATACGAGCCACACCTCATCCATCATGGTATACCATTCCCCTTCGATGAGTAATGGAATATCATAGATTAAAACCGGTGTATTTCCTTGTTCATATTGAGCTGTCAATTCCATAATACGATTGCGTATATGTGTTTTTAGACAGCTATTTAATAATTGTCGTTTTTCTTCATTGTGAAAGACTATAGCACCAAGCGCTTCACGATTGAGTGTGCCATCATCATGTAAAACATGAGAACCAAAGGTATCTACAATGGCTTTTAAGCCTTCAGTACCTGGCTCCACTACTTCACGAGCTACAATGTCAGCATCGATATAGGGTATCCCTTTGTCCTTAAAATAGGTAAGGACTGTACTCTTGCCTGATGCAATACCACCAGTTAAGCCTATTTTAAACATATATACCTTCTAACACGTAATACTATTAACTAAACTATTTTACCAATGCCCAGTTCTCAGCATGATGCACATCTACAATAAGAGGAACATGTAATTCTACTACAGATTGCATTGTAGAACGCAATACTTCTTCAACTGCTTCTAATTCTTCATTTACTACTTCTAATACAAGTTCGTCATGTACTTGTAATAAAAGTCGAGATTTGAAGTTTCCTTCCTCTAACTTTTGCTCAACTTGGTTCATTGCTAACTTGATAATATCTGCAGCAGTACCTTGAATTGGTGTATTCATCGCCGTACGTTCAGCAAAGGAACGACGGTTAAAGTTGCGGCTATTAATATCAGGAAGTTCGCGTTGACGGCCGAACATAGTGCGAACCTTACCAGTTTCATGGGCCTCCTGAACCATACGATCCATGTACTCTTTAACCTTAGGATAACGGCTAAAGTATAAATCAATATAGTTTTTAGCTTCACCTCGTGTGATACCAAGGTCGCGAGATAAGCCAAAGTCAGAAATACCATAAATAATACCGAAGTTAATGGCCTTTGCATGAGAACGCTCTTCGCTTGTGACATCCTCTTGGGCTTTACCTAGTACCTCTGCCGCAGTAAAACGGTGAATATCCTTACCATCAACGAATGCTTTAATCAAAGCTTCATCGCCAGAAAGATGCGCTAAAATACGTAACTCAATTTGAGAATAATCGGCACTCACTAATGTGTCATACCCTGCACCTGGATAGAATAAAGCACGAATTTCACGGCCTTTTTCTGTACGAACAGGAATATTTTGTAAGTTAGGATCAGAGGAACTGAGACGTCCTGTAGCCGTAACCATTTGATTGAACGTTGTATGAATACGCTTAGTCTTATCATTAATAAGAACTGCCAAGCCTTCACAATAGGTAGATACTAATTTTGCTACAGAACGGTATGCCAAGATTTTTTCCACGATTGGACTCTCATTACGTAGCATATCAAGTACTTCAGCATCTGTAGAATATCCAGTCTTAGTCTTCTTAATAACTGGTAGGTTCATTTTTTCGAATAAAATAACACCTAGCTGTTTGGGAGAGTTAATGTTAAAAGTTTCACCTGCCAAATCATAAATCTCTTGTTGTACTTGGGCTAATTCATCTTTAAAGCGAGCTGTCGTTTCAGCCAGCTTATTTGTATCAATATATATACCATTTTTCTCCATTACTACTAATGTATGAATCAATGGCAACTCAATTGTTTCATATAAAGACCATAACTCTTCACGGCGAGCAAATTCACAAGCTACATCGTTCATAGCAAGTAAAGCTTTCACCATAGATACGCACTCTACATCTACGCTACCGCTGGCAATACTAGGCACAGAAAAACGTTCCGTTAAATATAGATACCCATAGTTAGTACGCGTAGGATCTAACAAGTATGCTAGAAGAGACATATCATGAATACGTGCAGTGTTATCATTATTAAACAAAGAAATTTCGGCTGGTGACTCTTTACCTAATGCTTCTATTAGTTCTTTTGTTTGAGTAGTAACAATGGCCTTAGCACCTTGTAACACCGCAAGAACAGCCTTTGTATCATTTGTTTTAACGACAGTATCACCATTAGAAAGATAGGCAGTCTCAATTGTTCTAAATGGAGTTTTGCCATCGAGTACAACATGTACTGCTACTATTTTATCTGTATAGAAGTCAGAGGTTAGAGCCTTAGCATCAGCTACATCGTCTAAAGAAATTTCTTCTTGTGGTGCAAAGAGAGAACCAAAATCACCAAAAGCTGCTTCCTCTCCGCCCATTACTTGTACAATTCTAGGTGTTAATTTAGTAAAACCAAGAATTTCAAATAAAGGCTGTACCTCAGAAATATGGAAATTTTGTACAAAGTCTTCTACCTTGTAAGATAAGTCCATGTCCGTTTTGATGGTAGCTAACTCACGAGATAAGAATGCTAAGTCTTTGTTTTCAACGAGTCGCTCTTTTAATTTCTTACCAGAAATATCTTCAATATGGTCATATACAGACTCAAGATTACCGTATTCTGTAATCAATTTAAGAGCCGTCTTTTCACCTACACCTGGTACACCTGGAATATTATCAGAGGAGTCCCCCATAAGGGCTTTCATTTCGATAACCTTATCAGGACCATAACCATAGAGTTCCTCCATATTATCAAGAGTAACCTCTAACATGTCAGAAATGCCTTTTTTAGTTAAGAATACATGACTATGTTCTGTTACGAGTTGAAGGTTATCGCGGTCACCAGTAATGATTTGAACAGCCATCTCTGGTGTACCAAATTTCTTACTCAACGATCCTAGAATATCGTCCCCTTCAAAACCTTCTTCTTCAATAACACAAATGCCCAACGCTTTTAATACATCTTGAATAAGGCTAAATTGAGGTCGTAAATCCTCTGGTGCATCTGGACGATTACCTTTATATTCGCTATACATTTCTGTACGGAATGTCTGACGACCTTTATCAAAAGCTACTGCAATATAATCCGGATTGATTTCTTCATACAATTTAATGAGCATTGTTAAGAATCCGTACACCGCATTCGTTGGAGTACCTAAAGCAGACTTCAACGGTGGTAATGCAAAAAATGCACGGAATAACAAACTACTACCATCTATAATCATTAATTTTTTCATAAGACACCTCACTTAATTCTATCCTTTATTATAACATAAGGTAACTTATTATATATGCAAAAAGGGACTCTCAATAGAGAGTCCCTTTAAAGATGTAGATATAAAAAAACAACCCCGTATCGCTAGGCAACAAGAGGTTGTTGACGCTCAAATTATAAAGCGTTTACTTTAGCTGCAAGATTGGATTTTTTGCGAGCTGCAGTGTTTTTATGAAGTACACCTTTGGAGGCTGCTTTATCAATTACGCTAGTAGCATGAACAAGTGCTTGTTTTGCTTCTTCTACTGCGCCTGCTTGAACAGCTTCAACGGTTTTACGAGCTGCTGTACGGATTTGAGATTTCACAGCGGCGTTTTTCGCACGACGTTCAGCATCCGTTTTTACGCTTCTAATACTGGATTTAATGTTTGGCAATTGAGTCACCTCCTTAAAAATCGTTTCTTATACCTGAATGATTATATCATACTAGATATTGTGACGCAAGAACTTATTATAGGAAAATATAGTTTATTCCTTAATAATAAAGCTTCTTTTTATATATTACATTAGAAATTATTTACTAAGTTTCTCTAAAAACGATGTTCCAATGCCCCATTGTTTCAGTTCAAAGTTTTCTAATATGGTTTCCCCAATATCTGCAAAGCTTTTTCTATCGCCTAGGTCTATAGACCCATTCATTCGTGGACTATATCCAAGAATAGGTACTAATTCACGGGTATGATCTGTCCCCTTCCAGGTTGGATCATTACCATGGTCCGCAGTGATAAGCAATAAATCATCATCATTGAGCATTGGTATTAGCCCACCAAGTTGGTAATCAAAATCTTCAATAGCTCGTTTATAGCCTTCTACATTTCTGCGATGACCGTAAAGGCTATCAAACTCAACAAGATTAACCATCATAAGACCGTAATCAAATGTAGCCCCTAATAGATAGGGAACCATATTCATGCCATGGGCATTAGATTTTGTAGGATAACTTTCATCCCAACCAACATGGGCATAAATATCTCCAATTTTACCGACTGCTACAGTTGGAACATCCGCATCTTGTAACTCTTGTTGTACCATTTTTTTCTCCGGCATGCGACTATAGTCATGACGGTTAGATGTGCGTACAAAACTACCAAGTTCACCTACAAATGGACGTGCGATAATACGACCTACATAGTAATCTCCAACGCAAACCTTATCACGGGTAATTTGGCATATACGATATAGCTCATCTAAAGGGATTTCATCTTCATGGGCTGCAATTTGAAATACCGAATCTGCCGAGGTATATACAATAGGTTTTCCCGTTTTAATATGCTCCGCACCTAGACGTTCAATAATTTCTGTACCAGATGCAACTTCATTACCTAAATAACCATAGCCCGTTTCCTTTGTGAAAGTATCCATTAATTCTTTTGGAAACCCTTCGTAAAAGGTTGGAAATGGAACGGTAACAGGATGCCCCATCATTTCCCAATGGCCACTAGTCGTATCTTTACCGGTGCTGAGCTCCGCCATACGACCAAAAGCACCGTTAATGCTTTCACCGGTATCAGCAATATCGGCAATATGTCCGAGTCCTAAGGATTTCAAATTTGGGCAATGAATTTTACCTGCTGTTGATTCAATATGACCTAATGTATTAGAGCCTTCATCACCAAATTTTGCAGCATCTGCGGCATGACCAATACCTACAGAGTCCATAACTAATAGGATAATTCGTTTAAACATATATCCTCCTATTACGTACTATTATTTGAGGTACGGCATAGCAAGCATAAGCGCTGCCAAAGATTTGCTATCCTTAATTTGCTCCGCCTTGATAGCCTCTAATAATTCAGGTAAAGTAAAATACTCAAGTTCCACGTATTCATCTGGATCCCAATTAGTTTCGCCCATAGTAAGATCTTTTGCTAAATATAAATGTAGTACTTCATTACAGAAACCTGGGCTTGTTGCAATAGTGCCTAATGGAATCCATTGTTTCGCACGATACCCTGTTTCCTCTGCTAACTCACGTTTAGCACAGTTTAGAGGCTCTTCATTAGGATCAAGTTTTCCTGCAGGAATTTCAAGTAAAGGCTGTTGCAAAGCATAACGGAATTGGCGTTCCATTACAATCTTATTATCTTCAGTAACAACCACAATAGCTGTAGCACCAGGATGATGAACAACCTCACGCCACGCTTCATTACCATTTACATCAGCTATATCATAAGTAACTTTAATTAGTTTACCATCGAATTTCATTTCGCTGGACTTTTGTATTTCTTTGCTAATTGCCATAATAGCCTCCTTATAGTTCATACATATCATGATACCACAGAGAGAGTTAAATATATATTAATCATTAGCGTAGAATTACTATTTATAAACTCATATCCTAAAAGTGAGTATATATAAATATAGCTCGTTTAAACTGTATAAATTTATAATAGTTTTCAAACTAATCACTCACTAAAATTTAATTTTCACTAATTAACTCATTGAATTCTTTAAAATACCTTTCTATTAAAAGTTTACGTAAATCAGCATCTTTAGAAACTCTTTGAATCGCCTTAACTAAGTAATTAGAGTCCAATTCTTTATTAGCAAGGCCTTTACTTAATTGAGACTTTAATGAAGAAATCTTTAAGAATTCATTATAATCTTTACTATCAATAATTGAGTTAATTTTATCTTCATAAAACTTAAATAAATCTTTTTCTTTTAATTCATCAAACCACTTATAAAACCCCTCTGTGATAGTTTCCATATCTTTTTCATCGCTAATTCTAAAAGTAGTGATTTGTTCTTCAATATAATATTTTACATTTTGTGATACAATTTTATCTTTATTAGATTTTAGTAAGTCAAATGCTTTATTTTTAAAATCTACTATTTTTTCTTTAGTACCGATTTCGTCTTCATACAAACTAACTATACTTTCTAAAAGTTCATCACATAATAAAGCCATTTCAATTTCATTAAAAGGAAGCGTAAAAATTTTATCTTTTAAATAATCATCAATTGTCTCTTCAGATAGAAAATCATGATCTATAATCCCTACAGCATTATAGTATCCATTCAATAAGCTTGAGTTAAATTTTCTAACATATTGAATTACTTCCCTATGACCTCCTACGGGGTAAACAAAAACTTTATCTGAAAAAAGCGCAGAATAGAATGAATAATCAGAGACCTCACCCACATTTCCTTCACAGAATAAAATTGTTTTCTGAGCGCCTAATAAACTTATTATAAGCTCTTTTGGAAGTAAATTATCTTGAAATTCTACATCTTTCAAAACCCAATTATTAGGGTATATATATTCTACACACCAAATTAATTTAGCTAATTTTCTTGACATAATAAAATCAATATTATGAGATAAATATATAAATTTACAATCTGGTCTTATTTCTTCTAAATAATTCCATAATCTATTAGCAACAGATGTATTCAAAAATATTTCAGGTTCATCAACAATAATATAACTATTCTCTGATGCTAAAATTACATGTAAAATATAGTATAAAGATACCTTTTCACCATCACTCATTGCATTAACATTATAGATATTATTATCCTTTAAAATATCAATACACCTATAATCAGAGTTTATCTGCACCTGAACTCCAGGGATTATATTAGCTAAAATATTATTTACTTGAATCAATAAACTATTTTCTGGTCCCTCAATAGATTTTTTATAATAATAATTTAATCCTTTTTTCACTTCTTCATTACAAAAAGTAATTATTAACTTAGAAAAAATAGATTCTAAATGGTTCAAAACATCGTCTACATATTTTGATTCTCTTAGTTCACCAATATAGTTTCTATATTGAACTTCGCCTAAAGTTCCACGATTCATACTTAATGAGTTCAAATCATGCAATGGTTTACAAACTAAATATTTTTGTGCAGGTATAACGACAATATTATCACTAAATGAATTCTTAATAAAACTAGCAAATGAAGATTTACCTGAACCATTTTTACCTACAATTACAGTATTTTGATTTCCAATACGGCATAAATAGCGTATACTTATTAGTTTTTCAAGGTAACTTTCTAAATTATTAAAAATAGATTTATACTGATAGTAATAATCATCATAATCCCTAATCTCTATATTATTAGAAATATTTTCTTCACAGTTGTTGATTATAATATCAAAATTGTCTTTTGTTTGATTAATTAATTTATCTAAAGCAGATATTGGAGTTGAAGAATTATAAATATCTAAAATCATCGTTATCTCTTTTAAAGCTTGTCTATATTGTTCATTGATGACATTTATATCTTCATGATTGGTTAAATTATTAGTACTTATAATTTTGGGAATATAATACTCAAGTTGTTTTTTTGCGTTTGTTAAAATCTCTATGATATTTTCATTCATATTTATTTCCTTATTATATATAATATCTTATAATTTAATACTCTTATAAAAATATATTTATTATATTCTTCTTTATAGATTAATAATAACACAATAACTAAAAAGCCGCCCAACATCAGTTGAGCGGCTTTCACCATTCTATTTAGAATTGTATGTTGTTTACATAGCACCAGTGCTACCAATACCACCTGTACGAATGCCTGTAGCATCGTCATCGTTAGTGATAAGGTATTTTGAGAAGATGCCTTGCGCTACGCGTTCACCTTTTTCAAGGGAAACTGTTTCTTTACCATAATTGAGTAAAGCGATCATGATATGACCTTCATTGTCCTCATTATTATAGTAATCGCTGTCGATAATGCCTGTGCTATTTACAAGTGCTAGATGGCGTTTAATGGCCATACTAGAACGAATGTGAATGGCAAGGTATTCATCGTATGCCATGAAAGCTTTAATACCTGTTGGCACTAATACTACTTGACCTGGTTCTAAAGTAACAGCTTCAGCGCATTCAATATCATAGCCTGCGCTTTCTGTTGTTTTACGTGTCGGTAAATTGATATCTTGTTCTTCAAAAGCAGAAACTACTTCAAAGCCACGAATATCCATGTAACACCTCTTATTTTAAACAATCTTTACGGGATAAGTTGATACGGCCTTGTTTATCGATTTCGATAACTTTTACCATAATCTCATCGCCTACATTTACTACGTCTTCTACATTTTCAACGCGTTCTTTCGCAAGTTTGGAAATGTGTACAAGACCTTCTTTACCTGGTAATACTTCTACAAAAGCACCGAATGCCATCAAACGAGTTACTTTACCAAGGTATACTTCACCTACTTCAACCTCTTTAGTAAGGTTTTCAATAATTTGTTGTGCTTTAGCAGCACCATCTTGATCTACAGAAGCGATGAATACTGTGCCATCATCTTCGATGTCGATTTTTGCACCTGTTTCGTCAATAATACCACGAATTACTTTACCGCCAGAACCAATTACATCACGAATCTTATCTGGATCAATTTTCATTGTAATAATACGTGGAGCGTATTGAGACATTTGTTGACGTGGTTCAGCAATTGTATCAAGCATAATACCCATAATATGCATGCGGCCTTTATGAGCTTGTTCTAATGCTTCATGAAGAATTTCACGGGATAAGCCGGAAATTTTGATATCCATTTGAATTGCTGTTACACCTTTTGCTGTACCAGCCACTTTAAAGTCCATGTCGCCAAGAGCATCTTCCATGCCTTGGATATCAGTTAAGATTGTGTAGTGTTCACCTTGCGTTACAAGACCCATTGCGATACCAGCTACAGGAGCTTTAATAGGTACACCAGCATCCATCAAGGATAATGTGGAACCACATACGGATGCCATGGAGCTAGAACCGTTAGATTCCAACACTTCAGATACTAAGCGCAATGCATATGGGAATTCTTCTTCACTAGGAATAACAGGTACTAATGCACGTTCAGCCAACGCACCATGACCAATTTCACGACGACCAGGCCCACGGGAGGAACGAGTTTCACCTACGGAGAAGGATGGGAAATTATAGTGGTGAATATAACGTTTTTCTGTTTCTAAACCAATGCCATCAATTGTTTGAGTTTCAGACAATGGTGCTACAGTGGCAACGTTCAATACTTGAGTTTGACCACGTGTAAATAAGCCAGAACCATGTGTACGAGGTAATATACCTGTACGGCAAGAGATAGGACGTACTTCATCAAGTTTACGACCATCTGGACGAATTTTTTCAACAGTAATCATATGACGCACGATTTCTTTTGTCATAGCATCAAATGCTTTATTTACATCCGCCAAGTTATCTGGGTAGATTTCTTCAAAGTGAGCTAACACATCGGCACGCACTTCACTTTCTTGAGCATCACGTTGTTGTTTATCTGCACAACGAACTGCTGCATCAAGTTTATCATGACCATAAGCGCGAACTGCATCAGCGATTTCAGCAGGTACGTCTTTGCTTTCGAATACGCGTTTTTCCTTGCCCACTTTAGCTTTCATGTCTTCTTGGAAAGCTACGATTTTTTTGATTTCTTCATGAGCTGCCATGATAACTTCAAGAATAGTTTCTTCTGGAACCTCTTGAGCACCACCTTCAACCATGAGGATAGCATCTTTTGTACCAGCTACAACAATGTTAAGATCTGTTGCTTCTAATTGTTCTTTTGTTGGGTTTACAACAAAAGAACCGTTGATGCGACCCATGCGAACGCCTGCAATAGGACCATTCCAAGGAATATCAGAAATAGATAAAGCAGCGGAAGCGCCAATCATACCACAGATTGCAGGATCACAATCTTGATCAACGGACATAACAGTTGCTACTACGTGTACTTCATTACGTACACCTTTATCAAATAATGGACGAATAGGACGGTCAATCAAACGGCTATTCAAAATCGCAGATTCAGGTGGACGTGCTTCACGTTTAATGAAGCCACCTGGTAAACGACCAACAGCGTACATTTTTTCTTCATAGTCTACTGTAAGTGGGAAGAAGTCGATATCCTTCGCCTCTTTAGAACCTGTAGCGGTAACGAGTACACGAGTATCACCGTAACCAACCATTACGGCACCGCCAGCTTGTTTTGCAAGTTCCCCAGTCTCGATCGTAAGCGTACGACCAGCTAGGTCCATTTGGAATTGTTCCATTCCTATTCCTCCTAAAAATCTTCTTATATGTATACCTTCTTATTATATATCATCAGTTAAAAATAAGCTATTTTTTAACTTATTATAATATACGTTAGTTCATTTTATTATGATATACTTATCACGTTGCTAACTCCTAATCTGGCAACAGAGAGGAGGTGTTTTCGTGATAGATTATTTTGTTTCCCTTATTATCACTATCATAGGTGGTGTAACTTGCCATTACATCATCAAGTGGCTAGATAGTAGATTTAAATAGGGGTTATAGGACAAAACGTGTTGGTACTTTAATCCCAATCATTGAAAGATAATTTGTCATAGTTATGCAAATCACCC